>NZ_BAAHNO010000023.1:0-31850 GCF_054656615.1 Arthrobacter sp. AD-310
CCCTCGGTCTTGGACGGCCGGACCCCGCCGGCGGTCGCGGCAGTCGTGGTGCTGCTCCTCCTGGCGCTGGTGGAGCCGTTCGCGGCCATGACGACGGCGGTGCGCCAGCTTCCCGCGCTGCGGACAGTCCTGCAGCGCGTGGGGGAGTCCGGCGCCCTGGACGCCGAAACCGTCGGGACGTCCGGCGCGGGCGTGTCCCGCGCAGTGGACGGGCTCCACCCGGTCCCTGCCCGTGCAGGGAACGTGCCAGGCGTCGAACTGCGCAACCTGGCAGCCGCCTGGCCTGGCGGTGCACCGGTCTTCACCGGCCTGGACGCAACAGCTGAACCGGGCCGCTGGCTGGCCGTGACCGGACCGTCCGGTTCAGGGAAGTCCACCCTGCTCTCAGTCCTGCTCGGGTTCCTTCCCCCCGCCCACGGGCAGGCCCTGGTGACTGGCCAGGCCGCCTGGTGCCCGCAGGAAGCGCACCTCTTCGATTCGACCATCCGCGGCAACCTGCTGCTGGGCCGTCCTTCCACCACACGCGCCGGCGCCGGTGGTGACGGCATGGAGGCGGAGATGCATGCGGTGATCGCCGCCGTCGGTCTTACCGGCCTGATGCGGCGGCTGCCGGACGGGCTGGATACCCGGATCGGGCCTGGCGGGGCTTTCCTGAGCGGCGGGGAGCGGCAGCGCCTGGCGGTCGCCCGGACCCTGATGACCGGTGCTGAAGTGATCCTGCTGGACGAACCCACGGCGCACCTCGACGCCGAATCCGGGCGGACCATGCTTGCCGACCTGCGCACCGGCCTCCGGGACCGGACCGTGGTGCTGGTGACGCACAACCCGGCCGACATCCGCCCGGAGGACGCCCGCCTTGTCCTGCAGGCGGGTTCACCGGCGGAAGGCGCCCAGGCACATGATGCCGCCGCGCAAGGCCCGCTCGTGGCCTCGTGGACCGGGACGAACCTGCGGGGCTCCTAGCCGTCGACGTCGTGAAGGTGGTGGACGACGTCGTGAAGGAAGTACTGGGCGAGCGTCAGCACCGTGAACTCGGAGCCGTTGCTGCGCAAACCTTTCCTGCCCCAGTCCGCCTCGCGGACACCGGCGAAGGACTCAGCCACCTGCTTGCCCTCCGCAGTCAGCTCCGCACTGACCACCGCGGGATCGGCGTTGCCGTAGTCACTGTCGATGGCCGTCTGGTCCTGGTCCCAGTTTTCGAACCGGGCGTCGTCCGACTCCAGCATGAGGTTCAGGCGCTGGTCGAAGAGGCTGAAAACATCCCGGACGTGGCAGGCATACTCCAGCGCCGACCATGTGTGCTCATTGGGCCGCTCCGCCACGTCCGGCCGGCGGAGGACGGCCCGCCACCGGGGCAGCATGTTCTCGACGCTTCCCGGAACCGTTGCCGGGGTCACCGTGGCGGCGTTGAACGAGCAGTCCGGACACTGACGCTTCAGCACCCAGGTCCAGTCCTTGTCATCAGGAACGATAGGCATGGCAGCAGTCTAGGCGGGATCAGCCCACGCCATGGCAGGACCCACCGCGTCCACAGGCTGTGACAGCGGCACGCCGGATCCGTCGCGGCGCCCATGCTCCTGCGGCAGCGACCGGGCGACACCGGCCGCGGACGACGCCTTGGCGGGTCCGTGCCCGGCCCATGCCAGCAGCAGCGTGTCCTCGCCCTTCAGGAACCGGTGCGCCCGCACGCCGGCGGTGGCGCGGCCCTTGGCCGGGTATTCATCAAACGCAGTCACCTTGGCCGTGCCCGGGGCAGTGCCGGGAAGGGCGCCGTTGGTCCCGGCGATGGTCACCACGACGGCGGCCTCGTCCTTGGGCTGCACGGTACCGAAGAACACCACGCGGTCGCCCGCTGCGAGTTTGATGCCGGCCATGCCACCGGCGGTGCGGCCCTGCGGGCGGACGTTCGCTGCGGCGTACCTGAGCAGCTGGGCCTGGGCGGTGAGGAACACCAGTTCGATGTCGTCCGCCGCGGCCGGTGCAACGCCCACCACGAAGTCCTTGTCCTTGAGGCTGATGACTTCCCAGTCTTCACGGTTCAGCGGGTACTCGGGCTGCACGCGCTTCACCACGCCCTGGGCGGTGCCGATGGCCAGCACCTCATCCAGCGGCGCAAACGCCACCAGGGTTTCGCCCTTGAGCAGGGTGAGGAACTCCTTCGCGGGCACGCCGCCGGCGAGGTTGGGCAGGCCGGTGACGGGCGGGAGGACCGGCATGTCCATCACCTGCAGCCGGAGCATGCGCCCCTGGGAAGTGACGGCGGCGATCTCGCCGCGCGCGGACGTTTTCACCACGGAGGTGAACACGTCGTGCTTGTTCCGGGGACCGGCTTCGGCCAGCGGTTCCTGGTTGCTGGTCCGGCCGATCTGCCCGGAGGCGGTCAGGATGGCCCAGCAGGGATCGTCCGCGATTTCCAGGGCCAGCGGCGCGGGCTTGCCCTTCTTGCCGTTCGCCCCGACCAGTTCGGCGGCGACGGTGGGGGACACCGCTTCGGATTCCAGCAGGATGGTCCGCCGCGGGGTGCCGTGCTTTTCGGCGATTTCACCCAGTTCGTCGGACACCACGCCGCGGAGCAGCTCGTCCGAGCCCAGGATGGCTTCCAGCTCGTCGATTTCGCGGCGCAGCTCTTCCTGTTCCTTCTCCAGCTCGATCCGGGAGTACTTGGTCAGCTGCCGCAGCCGCAGCTCCAGGATGTAGTTCGCCTGGACCTCGGAGAGGTCGTAGATGGACATCAGCCGTTCACGGGCCGCTGCCGCCTCGTCCGAGGACCGGATGATCTGGATGACCTCGTCGATGTCCACGATGGCGATGAGGAGGCCCTCCACCAGGTGCAGGCGGTCCTTCTTCTTGCCCAGCCGGAACACGGTGCGCCGGCGCACCACGTCGATGCGGTGGTTGACGTAGACGGAGAGGAGTTCCACCAGGCCCAGCGTCTGGGGCTGGCCGTCCACCAGGGTGACGTTGTTGATGCCGAAGGAGTCCTCCATCGGCGAGTAGCGGTACAGCTGCTGCAGGACGGCGTTGGGGTTGAACCCGTTCTTCAGTTCGATGACCAGCCGCAGCCCGTGCTTGCGGTCCGTGAGGTCCACGATGTCGCTGATGCCGGTCAGCTTCTTGGCGTTGACGGCGTCCTTGATCTTCTCGATCACCTTTTCCGGGCCCACCATGTAGGGGAGCTCCGTGACCACCAGGCCGGTGCGGCGGGCGGAGAGCTGCTCGATCTCCACCTTGGCGCGGGTCTTGAAAGAGCCACGGCCCGTGGCGTATGCGTCGCGGATGCCGTCCAGGCCAACGATCCGGCCGCCGCTCGGCAGGTCCGGGCCGGGCACGAACCGCATGATGTCGTCCAGGGTCGCGTCCGGGTGCGCGATCAGGTGCCGGGCCGCCCCGATGACCTCCACGAGGTTGTGCGGGGCCATGTTGGTGGCCATGCCGACGGCGATGCCGGTGGCGCCGTTGACCAGCAGGTTGGGAAACGCGGCAGGCAGGACGTCCGGCTGGGTGAGCTGGTTGTCGTAGTTGGGGACAAAGTCCACCACGTCTTCGTCGAGGTGGTCGGTGAGCGTGAGGGCGGCGGCAGCAAGCCGTGCCTCGGTGTAGCGCGGGGCCGCCGGGCCGTCGTCGAGCGAGCCGAAGTTGCCGTGCCCGTCGATCAGCGGCAGCCGCAGCGAAAAGTCCTGCGCCATGCGGACCATGGCGTCGTAGATGGCGGTATCGCCGTGCGGGTGCAGCTTGCCCATGACCTCGCCCACCACGCGGGCGCTCTTGACGTGCCCGCGGTCCGGCCGCAGGCCCATGTCGCTCATCATGTACAGGATCCGGCGCTGTACCGGCTTCAGCCCGTCCCGGGCATCGGGGAGCGCCCGCGAGTAGATGACGGAATACGCGTACTCCAGGAAGGAGTCCTCCATCTCGGAGGTGACATCGATGTCCACGATGTTTTCCGTGTAGGGGGTGGTGTCCACGGGAGGGGCTGAACTTTGGCGGCGGGCCATGGGGTGGGTAAATCCTTCTTGGGTACTGTGCAGCATTTCCGTAAGTGCTGCTGAAGTTTTTGGCTAGGCTAAGCCTATGGTGGATCAGCCCGGGGACGGCGAATATCCGGAACATTGGGAAGCCGATGTCGTCCTGCGCGACGGCGGAACGGCCCATCTGCGCCCTATCCATCCGTCGGACGCCGACGCGATCCAGGCCTTCCACATGCGGCAGTCCCAGGATTCAATTTACATGCGGTTCTTCGCCTTCAAGGCACGGCTGTCCAGCAAGGAGCTGAAGCGCTTCACGGAAGTCGATTACCGGGACCGGGTGGCGTTCGTCATCACCAGCCGGGACGAAATCATCGGTATCGGCCGTTATGACCGGCTCGATGACCCGGCTGAGGCGGAGGTCGCGTTCAACATCGCGGACGCGCACCAGGGCCGGGGGCTGGGGTCCATCCTGCTCGAGCACCTGGCAGCGGCGGCGCACGAAAACGGGATCCTCCGCTTTACCGCCGAGGTCCTGCCCGAAAACCGCAAGATGCTGATGGTGTTTTCCGATGCCGGCTACGACGTCAAGCGCCACTTCGACGACGGCGTGGTCAGCCTGGAGTTCAACATCGACCCCACCGAAAAATCGCGGGCCGTCATGGAGGCCCGCGAACACCGCGCAGAGGCGAGGAGCGTCCGGGACCTGCTGACGCCGTCGTCCGTTGCCGTCATCGGGGCGAGCCGCAAGTGGGGGACCGTCGGCTACCAGCTCCTGGAGCACGTCATTGAGGGCGGGTTCCCGGGGCCGGTGTACGCGATCAATCCGGAGGCCCTGGAACTGGCCGGGATGATGTCCTTCGGGAAGTTGTCCGAGGTGCCGGAGCCCGTGCAGCTCGCGGTGATCGCCGTGCCGTACGAGGAAGTTCCGTCCGTGGTGGCCGAGTGCGCGGCGGCCGGCGTGAAGGGCCTGGTCATCGCCTCGGCGGGGTTCGCGGACGACGGCGAACGCGGGCTCCTGCGCCAGCGGGACCTGGTGCGCCTCGCCAGGGCCAACGGGATGCGGGTGATCGGTCCGGCCTCCCTCGGCATCGTTAACACCCACCCGGATGTGTCCCTGAACGCTTCCATGGCCCCCTCGCTTCCCCTGCGCGGGGGCCTGGGGCTGTTCAGCCAGTCGGCGGCGATCGGCGTCGCGCTCTACGCGGCCTCCAGCCGGCGGCGCCTGGGCCTGTCCACCTTCCTCTCGGCGGGTAACCGGGCGGACGTCTCCGGCAACGACATGATGCAGTACTGGGAAGACGACGCCGACACCTCCGCCGTCGGCCTCTATTTGGAGTCCATCGGCAATCCGCGCAAGTTTTCGAGGCTGGCCCGCCGGCTGGCCCGCACCAAACCGGTGATCGTGGCGAAGTCGGACACCATGGGCCTGCGGCTGCCGCCGGGCCACGCCGTCCGCACCACGCAGGCGCCTCCGGGGGCGCTGGATGCCATGCTGCGCCAGTCGGGCGTGATCCGGGTGGAGACGATCGAACAGCTTGTGGACGTGGCGCAGGTTGTGTCCGGCCAACCGCTTCCCGCCGGGCCGGGCCTGGCCATCTTCAGTAACTCGCAGGCGCTGGGGAAGGTTGTCGCTGACAGTGCCGGGGACCAGGGGCTCAGTGTGGCGCAGCTGGTGGCCGGAGTCGACCTGGACGCCGGCCGCTCGGTGGCGCTGCCCGCCCTGCGGACGTCCTTGCTGAAGGCGCTGGAGTCCGACGGTGTCCATTCCGCGGTTGCGGCGCTCCTGCCGGCCAACGGCCTCACGGTGGACAGCATCGCCGAGGTCCTTGCCGAATGTTCGGCCGAGGCAGGGAAACCCGTGGTGGCCGCGTTTACCGGCATCCTGGACCCGTCGGTGTACGTCGAAGGCATGGTGGGCTCCCGGGAGCGGACCGTCCCGTGCTTTTCCAACCCGGGCGCCGCGGTGGCCGCGCTCGCGGCCGTGGTCCGGTACTCGGAATGGGCGTCCCGTGACCAGGGGCATTTTGTTGAACCGGACGGGTGCGACCCCCGGCAGGCGCGGGCCGAACTCGAAGTCCAGCTCCGGGACGTGCGCGGCGAGCAGCTGAAGCAACTGGATCCTGCCGCCACGGCATCCCTCCTTGGACATTACGGCATCACAGTGCTTCCGTCGGTGGGCTTCGACACACCCGACGAGGCCGTCGAAGCTGCCGGGTCGCTGGGGTGGCCGGTGGCCCTCAAGACCACGGCCCCTGCCTTGCGGCACAGGCTGGACCTGGGCGGTGTCCGGCTGGACATCCAGGACGCGGAATCATTGCGCCAGAACGTGCTGCAGATGCGGCGGGCGCTCGCCGCCTACGGTGATCCCGCACTGGAGGTGCAGTCCATGGCTCCCGTGGGCCAGGCCTGCACGTTCCGGGCCATCGAGGACCCGCTGCTGGGCCCGGTGATTTCATTCGGCCTGGCGGGTGATGCCGTGAACCTGCTGGATGACTGGTCCCACCGTGTCCCGCCGTTGTCCGCCGCCGACGTGCACGACTTCATCCGCGCTCCGCGGGCGGCAAGGAAGCTGTTCGCCTACCAGGGCCTGCCCGCCGTCGACATCCAGGCCCTCGAGGACCTGGCCGGCCGGCTGGCATGGATGAAGGACAACCATCCCGAGATCGCGCTGGTGGAGTTCAACCCGGTCCTGTGCGGCACAACCGGTGCGACGATCCTGGCGGCCGACGTCCGGATCGGGAACCCCGCGCAGCGTACTGACAGCGCGCGGCGGGCGATGCTGGGCTGAACCTGCCGCCTGTCCTGCCTGCGGGGTTATCCACGTGGCGTGGCCGGCGGTTGGCAATGTGCGCGGCGCATCTGTGAAAATGGAGGTCATGAGCTCACAGCCTCCCGCTTCGGCGCCCGAAACGCCCGGCAACGAAAACCAGGCAAACCGCCACCACAGCTCACACAGCCACAGCTCCCAGGGCCAGAGCCTGGAAGGTGCACTGCAAAAGGCCGGTTTTTATCCCCGCCTTGTGGCCGACGTCGTGGACGACGCCCTGGACGGCCGCGACTGCGTGGCCCACCTGGTGCACCTGGAAACGCACTTCGACCGCGCCGAAGTGCGGCGCCACATTACCGTGCTGGTCCTCACCTCGGACATGTTGGTGATCACGCACGTGGACGACCAGCAGCTCGATGAAGCCGGCGAACAGATCGTCGCGCAGATCTCCACCGAGTCGGTCCCGGTCGCCCAGATCCGCTCCGTGGTGCTCAGCTACATGTATTCCCAGCCGCAGAACTACAAGCCCTCCGATCCCGTCCGCGAGCTGACCCTGTCCATCGCCTGGTCCGGCGGCCAGCGGCTGGACATGGGCCCCGCCAGCTGCGGCGATCCCCAGTGCGAGGCCGACCACGGTTACACCGGCACCATCGCCCAGGAGGACATCGTGCTGCGGATCAGCGCCGAAGCCGACGGCCTGCAGGCCGTCCAGGACGCCAAACTCTTCGCCCGTGCGCTGCGCGCGGTGAATACCGGCTCCAGCGCCCCGGTGTCCCACGTCCAGTCGCTCCCGCCGCGGCCCCGCGCCGGCGTCTTTGGTACCCGGCTGAGCCGCGGCCACCAGCAGCGCTGATGCCGCAGGAACAGCAGGCAGTACCCACCACTCCACCCGCTTCCGCCGGCCAGGCAGGCGACCTTCCACCGGCCCCGGCCTACGGACGCCGCTCCATCGCGGAGGTGCTGACCAGCGCCGCGGCCAGCATCGGCGTCGACGGTTTCGCGAACACACTGGGCCTCCCCGCCTCGCAGCGCGTGTGCGTGGTCCTGGCCGACGGCCTGGGCAGGAACCTGCTCAAGCAAAGGGCCGCCCACACTCCTTTCCTCCGCTCGGTCATCCAGGCCGGGCAGGGGGAGGTTCCGGTGTGGCTCGATTCCGCCTTTCCGTCCACCACCGCGGCCGCCCTGTCCAGCTTCGGCACGGGACTCCCGCCCGGACAGCACGGCATGGTGGGGTATGACGTCCTCGACCCGGACCAGGACAAGGTGGTGAACCTGCTCGGGAACTGGGACCCTGGAGTGGACCCGGAAACGTGGCAGCCTTTCCCCACGGTGCTGGAGCGCGCCGCGGGCGAGGCGGAGGTCACCACCATCAGCCTTCCGCAGTTCGGCGACTCTCCGATGACGCGTGCTGCCCTACGCGGCGGGAGGTTCATCCCCGGGACTACCGCCCATGCCCGCACCGCTGCCGCTGCAGAAGCCATGTCCGGCAGCGGCCCGCACTTGATGTATTTCTACGTCAACGACCTGGACAAGGCGGGCCACCGCTACGGCTGCCAGTCGGAACAGTGGGAGCACCAGCTGGAGGAACTGGACGCCACGCTGAAGCGGCTCAACGCGTCGCTTCCTGCCGGCACCACCATCCTGTTGACGGCCGACCACGGCATGCTCGATGTGCCGGAGCAGCACCGCATCGACTACTCCGCAGACCCCGCACTCATCGAGGGAGTCCGGCACACGGCCGGCGAACCGCGGATGGTGCACCTGTACCTTGAGGAGCACGCCAACCGCGAACGCCTGCTGGACGCGTGGCGCGCCCGGTTCGGCGGCAGGATCTGGGCGTTCACCCGCCAGCAGGCGCTCTCCGCCGGCCTGTTCGGCCCGGTCCGCCCCGCCGTCGAAGGCCGTCTCGGTGACGTGATGATCGCGGCGCGGGACAGCCTCGCCTTGTACGACACCCGACGCAGCCGCCCCACAGCCATGGAAGTAGTGGGCCAGCACGGGTCGCTGACCAAGGCCGAGCGGGAAGTTCCGCTGCTGTGCTTTACGGCCGGCGGCAAGGGTGCCCGGCGTGGCTGAACTAGTCTTTTTCTCAGGCACCATGGACTGCGGCAAGTCGACTTTGGCCCTGCAGATGGACCACAACCATCGGGCGCGGGGCCGGGGCGGCGTGCGGTTCAGCCGCAACGACAGGGCCGGTGAATCCCGGATCTCCAGCCGCCTGGGCCTGGAAAAGGATGCGGTGGAAGTGCAGGACAGCACAGACTTCTGGGAGGAAGTCATGCGCCGTCGCACCCAGGGGCAGCGGGTGGACTACCTGATCTGCGACGAAGCCCAGTTCTACTCTCCCGAGCAGATCGAGCAGCTCGCCAAGGTTGTGGATGAGATCGACGTGGACGTTTTCGCGTTCGGCATTACCGCGGACTTCCGCACCCATCTGTTTCCCGGCTCCCAGCGGCTGATCGAACTGGCGGACCGGGTCCAGGTGCTGCAGGTGGAAGCTCTGTGCTGGTGCGGCCGCCGCGCCACCCACAACGCCAGGACGGTCGACGGCGTCATGGTCACCGAAGGCGCCCAAGTGGTGGTGGGCGACGTGGACATGGCTCTTGACGCCTCGCCTGCCACTGGCACAGGGCATGTCCCGGCTGTGGGCTACGAGACCCTGTGCCGCCGGCATTACATGCGCCGTGTTACTGCTCACGGTGCCAACCTCATGGCCGAGCAGGACCAGTTGCTGCCGTTCGACGTGGACGCCTGCCTCTGGCGCGGCGCAGGGGGCGGCACGGCCGCTGGTTGAGCCTGCCCGGTCGGTGGTTGAGCTTGTCGAAACCCGGCCCGGTGGTTGAGCCCGTCGAAACCCCCGCTGGTTGAGCTTGTCGAAACCCGGCTATTTTTTGCCCGGCCCTGAGCGGGTCAAGGAATGTCAGACCCCCTTGCCATGCTTGGTTCATGGGAAGCGGAGCAGTCGCAGCGGGGGAGTTCCGGGGCGTGGAGGGCATGGCCTCGGTTGCGGCTGCTGTTGCGTCGGTGGCTGGTTTCGTGGACGAGCTTGCCGGTGTTGTCGCCGGTAATACCCGGTCTGAGGCCGCCACAGATTCTGCTGATCGTGCGGCTGGTGGTGATCCGTTGCGGGAGTGTGCTGATGCGTGCGTGGACGGGCTGGCGGTGATCGCACGTCTTGAGGCTGCCACGGCCGCGGTGAAGGTGCGCCTGGTGGACGGCCACGTCAGCGCTGTGGCCGGGATGCAGGACCCGGGGTCCGGCCCGGAGTGGGTGAAGGGCCGGGAGATGGCTACGGTGGCTGAGGTCGCGTGTGTGCTGACGATCGGTGAGCGTGCCGCCGGTGCCTTGATCGGTGAGGCACACGTTCTGACGGGGTCGTTGCCGGCGGCGCTGGACGCGTTGCAGGCCGGGGAAGTGTCGTGGCAGAACGCCAGGGTCCTGGTGGACGAAACCACCGGCCTGGACCCCGCCGCGACAGCAGCCCTGGAAGCGCATTTCATCGGCACAGAGGCTGCCACCGGCCCAGGCAAAGATTCAGTACAGGAGCCGCTGCTCGACCTGCCCGGGGAAGATCCCGGCGCTGATCCGGTTGGTTCTGGTGCGGTTCGGTGTTTGGCGGGTGGGTTGCCGGCGGCGCGGTTGCGGCGGAAGGTGCGGTCGTGGCGGGAGCGGCTGTATCCGGAGTCGATCGAGGCCCGGCACGCCAAAGGGGTTGCGGAGCGGCGGATGGAATGCACCCGGGACCGGGACGGGATGTCGTGGCTGTCGTTGCATGTTCCGGCGGACCGGGCGTCAGCGATTTGGAACCGGACCACGGCGATCGCCAGGGGCATGCAGGGCCCGGACGAACCACGCACCCTGACCCAGCTCCGCCCGGATATCGCGGTGGACCTGCTGCTCGGCGCAACCTTCAGCCGCGAGGATGAGGGCGGCCACGAGGCGGCTCTCGCCGATAGTCCAGAGCCCGACGAGGGGTTCCTGAAGTTGGGGAAGGCGCCGGCGCCGCGGGCGCAGGTGCTGGTGATGGTGCCGGTGTTCTCGCTGCTGGGGGCCACGGATGAACCGGCGGTGCTTGACGGGCACGGCCCGATTCCGGCGTCGATGGCGAGGAAGCTGGTGGCTGAGGGGGCGGAGTCGTTCTACCGGGTGCTGGTGGATCCGCGGGACGGGGCGCCGCTGGAGATCGGCCGGACCAGTTACCGGGTTTCGGAGGCGCTGCGGCGGTGGCTGCGGTTGCGGGACGGTAAATGCCCGTTCCCGGGCTGCAGCAACAACTCCCTCGACAACGAAGCCGACCACCTGCTGGCCTGGCAGCACGGCGGCAGTACCGGGGTCAGGAACCTGGGACAGCCCTGCCCGAAACATCACCGGATGAAACACACCTCCGGCTGGCACCCCACCCCGGCGACCCTGCATGAACCGCCCGGCTGGATCTCACCCGCCGGCCGCTACTACGAAAGCGAACACCAGGACTGGCAACCACCCCACTGGCCACCCGGACTCCTGCCCCACGCAAAGCAGCCAGCCCCGCCACTGGACGGGGCGCTGCCCGCACCTGCCCATACACTCACATGAGATGATCCCTGGGTTGTTGAGCTAGTCGCCGCGGGTGCCGAAGACGATCTCGTCCCAGGACGGGACGCTGGAACGCTTCGGGCGCGAGGGCTGACGTTCGGGAGCGTCGGTTTCAGGCAGTTGTCCGGTGACCGGTGCGCCATCGTCCGAGCGCGTTACGCGGCGCCTGGCGCCGCCGAGCAGTTCGTCAAGGCCGGCACCGGATGGCGTGCCAGCCCCAGACGGAGACCCTGCACCTGCCGGAGAACCCGCAGCGGACGAAGGAGTTGCCGCCGGGGCTTCGGACCGGCCGCCATCCGCGGAAGTGGCAGAATCCGCAAGGTTGTCGGAACCCGCAGCGGCCGAGGGGCGCGTGGGGGACGCGACGATGGTGATCTCGCGCGTGTCCGTGCTGACGCCGTCGTGCAGCCGCAGGGCTTCCTCGACAGGATCACGGTGCGGCGGAATGAGGCTGAGCCGGGACATCATGGACGGGCGGGTGTCGCGGCGCCGGATAAAGGAATCACCCTTGGCTGCCGGCGCCTGCGCGGTGTCTTCCCGCGGTTCGCTTTCCTGCACATCAGGTTCGGCCTGGACCTCGGACGGCCGCGGATGGGCGGCCGGAACACCATGGGTCAGCAGCATTGCGAGGGCGTCGTCCGAATCCTCATCGACCCCCAGACGCTGCCCCCGCCGGGAGCGCAGCATGTCCAGGAGCCCGTCGGAGTCCCGGGCCGAAGCCTGATCCGCTGCAGGCTGGCCGGCGGGACCTGGACGCCCAGCATCGGCGTCGGTCTCAAAATCGAAGGGGCGGTCCGAGACCGCCGAGAGCCGGCGCGCAGGGACGGGACCATCCAGCGGTTCCAGTTCACTAAGCTGCTGGGCCCAGCGGTTCGTGTTCTGCAGCGCCTTGCGGACCGGGTTGAAGGTCCACAACGCCGGGGGCTCTTCGCCAATGCCGGCCGCACCTCCGGTTTTGGGCTCGAAACTCGCCGACACGGTCCAGGTGCCGTCCTGCCGGCGCCAGGAATCCCATTCGACGGTGGCGGGGTCGATGCCGTGGGCGGACAACCGGTGCGCCACCATGTCATCAAGGGTCGCGGGGTTGTCGCCGAAGGCTGCCCTGTAGATGTCATGGCCGGGGGAGGGGGTGGCAACCTCAACCTTGCGCGCCTGCTGGGCTACATACTCACGCTCTGCCAGGACGGGCCCCTCATACCGCTCGACCTTGGCGAGCGGCAGCCCGGCCAGTTCAGCGACGTCGGCCGCGGTAGCACCGGCACGGATCCTCGCCTGGATATCCCGTGGTGACATGGGAATGGCCGGCCGGTCAACCGGCGGCTTTGCTGTGGACCTGCTTGCCGTCCGAAGGGCTTCGTCGATGGGCAGCTGGAACATCTCGCCGCCGGCACCGCTCAACAGGAGGTGCGTCCCGTCGTCGTGCACGCCTACAAGCCGTAGATCCTGCATTCAAATCCTCCACCCTGGCATTACTATCACTCGAAACTTTGCCACCCGCTGCAGCGGAATTGCCTCAAGGGGCCGGGCGTGCCGCGATATTCCGGGTTTGACGGGCGGTTATGGAGGAAATGCCGAAGCAGCGGCAGCCGCTACCGCCGGGAGAGCGCCGCCGTCAGCTCATCCGGACGGCGGGTGGACGTCAGCCAATAAGGAGTATTGTCCGCGGGATCGATGATCTCCAGCTTCACTACAGGGTCGATCCACCCGCGGATGCACAGGTAGGCAAGACCGTTCAGCCGCGTCCCGCGCTCGGCAGTGGCTTCGCTGCCGCGGAACTGCTCGACGGCGCCAATGAACTTGCGCTCTATGGTCGCCCTTCCAACTGTCAGGGCGTCACCGGTCACCACGATGGTGGGGGTGGAAAGCACCAGGAGGACGGCGATGATGACAAAAAGCACCGCCGCCGCCGTGAAGCCGGCCGCAGCGCTGATCGGAGCGAAAACCAGGATGCCCGCACCGGAAACACCCGCAGCGATGATCCACATCCATAGGTTGGGCCAGAGCTTCTCCCTGTAGATCACCGGAGCTCCCGTGGACGACGAACTGGGAACGGGCGCAGGGGAGCTTGACTCGGGCATACGCCAAGCTTTCCACCTTTGCCTGGCTATTTCATCTTGGCGCCTCCACGCCAGCGGCCAACGTACCCCCTTTCCGTCCCGGTGCGCCTAGGACCGACAACCCGGCGCGGGTTAGAGTGAGTGACTGTGACTGATCATCCCGCCACACTTGAAACTGTCCCCAACGAAGCGCCCGCCGGCCTGTCGTCCAACGGCCCGGCCTACACGCTCCAGGTCCAGCTGAAGATGCTCGACCCCGGACTTGAAGCCCCCTCCTACGCCCACCCGGGCGATGCCGGTGCCGACCTTCGTGCCCGTGAAGACGTTGTCCTGCAACCGGGGGAGCGCAAGCTCGTCCCCACCGGCGTGGCCATCGCGCTTCCCTTCGGCTACGTGGCCCTCATCCACCCCCGGTCAGGGCTTGCGACCAGGCACGGGCTCACCATCGTCAACGCCCCCGGCACTGTCGACGCCGGCTACCGCGGTGAAATCTCAGTCACGCTCCTGAACACCGACGCCAGCCAGGCCATAGAGCTCAAGCGCGGCGATAGAATTGCCCAGATGGTCATCCAGCGCGTGGAGCATGCGCAGTTCCTCCCCGTCACCGAGTTGGACGAATCCGTGCGCGGCACTGGCGGCTTCGGCTCTACGGGCGGGTTTACCCTCCCCTGAGCGGGAACCCCTCCGGCACTTCCCGCCGGCAGGCAGTACAGCACGACGGCGGTGCCTCCTCGGGCCGGACCGGAACTTTCACAACAAAGGAGTCATCCTCATGGTCTTTGGTCTCGGCAGGAAAGCCAAGAAGGAACAGGCAGCCGAACCGGACGAAGCGCTGACCGCTGCCCAGTCCGCGGAGCCGGAGGCAGCCACCCCGAGCCCCCGCAGCAGCGGTCCGTTCGACGAATCCGAAATCGGCAGCCGCGACGGCTACGTTGATCTTGGCGCGCTCCTGCTCACACCCAGCGACGGCCTCCAGCTGCGCCTGGAAGTCGAGGAAGCCACACAGCGCGTAGTCGCCGTGACCATGGACCTCAACGGCTCAAGCCTCCAGCTCCAGGCCTTTGCCGCGCCCAAGACGGAGAAACTCTGGGACGAGATCCGGGGGCAGATCGCCCAGTCCGTCGGATCCCAGGGCGGCCAGGTCGAAGAGGTCGAGGGCAGCTTCGGCACTGAACTCGTGGCCAAGCTCCCGGCCGGCCTGCCCGACGGCAGCCAGGGCTACCGGGTTGCCCGCTTCATCGGCGTCGACGGCCCCCGATGGTTCCTCCGCGGCGTCCTCGGCGGTGCCGCCGCCCTGGAACGCGATGCGGCGGAACCGCTGGAGGCTCTCTTCCGGCAGGTCGTCGTCGTCCGCGGCGACAGCCCGATGCCACCCCGGGACCTTCTCCAGCTGCGCCTGCCTAAGGACGCCACCACCACGCCACCGCCGGCCGCGCCCGGCCTGCAGGAGCCCGAGCGTGGACCTGAAATCACCCAGATTGGCTGATCCCGTGCCGGGGGAAACCGCCAGCGGCGGCGCCCGCCTCACGCCCCTCACCCAGCTTCCCGCCAAGGGCAGGGTGTTCTGCCAGGGAAGGATCGAATCCGTCACCTACCTCCCGGGGGACCGCAGCGCCGCGTTCACCGCGATCGTGTCCGACGCCGAACCGGGTCGGCAGAACGCCGCCTCCGGCCGCCGCCCGAGGCTTCGGGTGGTCTGGCTGGGGCGGAGGCGTGTTGCGGGCATCGAGGCAGGCACGGCGCTCCGGCTGGAAGGGATGGTGTCCCAAAGCAAGGGCCTTCCCACCATGTTCAACCCCCGCTACGAAATCCTTTCCCACCAGGAGAACGAATGACGCCGTCCCAGCCCGATCCCGCCTCCGGAGCACCCAACGGATCCGGGCGAGGCCAGGAGCCGCCCGCAGCAGGGGGTGCGCTTCCCGGCTCGGATCCGTCGCCGGTAGCCGGCCTCGCTGCCGGGTATGCGGCCAAGGCAGGACTGCACAGAACCCACGACGGCCGCGTGGACGTCCTGCGGAGCGCTGGCGGGGTCCAGGGCATCGCCGAGAGCATCATCCCCGGCCTGGTGTTCCTGGTCACCTTCACCATCACCCAGGACCTCACGCCCTCCCTGGCAGCCGCCCTCGCGTCCGCAGCAGTGTTCACCGTGGTCCGGCTGATCCAGCGAAGGCCACTGACGCAGGCACTCGCCGGCGTTGTCGGCGTCGGAATTTCCGCATGGCTGGCCAATACCACGGGCAAGGCAGAGGACTTCTACCTTCCCGGCTTTTTCACCAACGCGGCGTACATCGTGGCGATGGTCATTTCGATCGCGGTCAAGTGGCCCGTGGCGGGCCTCCTATTCGGGTTCATCCGCAACGAAGGCCTCGACTGGCGCAAGGACCCCGACCGGCTCAAGGCCTACAGGCTGGGCACCTGGATCATCGTGGCCGTCCTGGCGCTCCGGCTCATCGTCCAGGTCCCGCTGTACCTCATGGGACCGGACGGACTGGCCGCCCTCGCGACCACACGCCTCCTGATGGGCGCACCGCTGTACATCCTGGGCGTCTGGGTCGCCTGGCTGGTGACCCGGCCGGCGCCGGTGGACGACCTGGCCGGGGAGGAACCGCCGTCGAAGGCCTGACGGCCTAGCCGTCGAAGCCGTCGTCCTCCACCTGCTCCATCCGGCCGGCAGCGGCCGGTACTGCACCGTCGCGGTCCGGGCCGGCCGCGGCTTCCGCTGCATCCGGCGACAGCAGGGCGCGCAGGCTGTCCTCCGCGGCAATGGTGGTCACGAAGAAAAGTTCGTCGCCGCCGTCGATCACATCGTCGCGGCTCGGGGTAATCGGGGCATGGTCACGGAGGATTGCCACCAGCGTCGAATCCTCCGGCCAGCGGATCTGCCCAACAGTCTGGCCGATCACGTGCGAATCGTGCGGAACCGTGAACTCCACGAGCGAGGACACCCCCGTCTGCAGGGTGAGGAGCCGGACAAGGTCGCCGATCTCCACCGCCTCCTCCACGAGCGCCGTCATGAGCTGCGGGGTGTTGACGGCGACGTCCACACCCCAGGAATCGTTGAACATCCAGTCGTTCTTCGGATTGTTGACGCGGCCGACGGTGCGGCCCACGCCGAACTCCGTCTTCGCCAGCAGGGACACCACCAGGTTGACCTTGTCGTCACCCGTGGCGGACACCACCACATCGGCTTCCTCCACCTTGGCGCCCTGGAGCGTGCTCAACTCGCAGGCGTCACCGACCAGCCAGTGCGCGCCGCGCAGGCCGCTCCGGCCGATCACCTCGGGTTTGAGGTCGATCAGCAGGATCTCGTGCTTGTGCGCCAGCAGTTCCCTGGCAATGGAGGATCCGACGCTGCCTGCGCCGACGATAACGACTTTCACTGCAACTCCTTGGCAGGGGCTTTGGCCAGGATCTGGGCGACCTGGGAACTGCGGTCAACCTGCAGCATGGCGTGCACGGTGTCACCGTCCTGGTAGGCGGTCCCCGCTTCGGGCAGCAGCCCCTCACCGAAGCGCGTCAGGTAGGCGACCCTGACGGCAGCGGCCTTCTCGATGCTGCTGATCCGGTGCCCGATCCAGCCGGCGTCAAGGTCAAGTTCGGCAAGGACGAGCCGGCCCGACGGTTCCCGGAAATCACCGGCGAGGTGCTGCTCGGGCAGGATGCGCCGCAGCACCTGATCGGCGCTCCAGCGCACCGCGGCGACGGTGGGAATGCCCAGCCGCTGGTAGATCTCAGCCCGGCCGGGGTCGTAGATGCGGGCCACCACGTGCGGGACATGGAACGTTTCGCGGGCCACCCGGGTGGCAAGGATGTTCGAATTGTCGCCGCTGGAAACCGCGGCAAACGCGTAAGCCTCGGTGACGCCGGCCTGCTGAAGGGTGTCCCGGTCGAATCCGACACCGGTCACCTTGCGGCCCGTGAACCCCTGGCGGAGCCGGCGGAATGCGCGGTCGTCCTGGTCGATGATGGCCACGGAATGCCCGGCGTCCTCCAGCGTGTGCGCCAGCGTCGCCCCCACCCGGCCACATCCCATGATCACGAAATGCGCCACCGTATCTCCTCCGTATGCCTGTGCAGGTTGTGCAGCTAGAACTCTACCGCCAGCGTCCCCGGTTCCGGCGGCCAGGCAGCCGTCATGACATGATCCGGGAATCAGACTAGCTTTGTGGAGTGCTGACAATATTCAACGCGGTCAAACGCGTGCTGGTGGGCAGGCCGTTCCGGAACGACCGAATGGCCCACACCCTGCTTCCGAAGAAGATCGCACTTCCGGTTTTCGCATCCGACGCGCTGTCCTCCGTTGCCTACGCTCCGGATGAAATCCTGCTCACCCTGGCCCTGGCCGGAGTCAGCGCCGTGGCCTTTTCCCCGTGGGTGGGCCTGGCCGTCATGGTGGTCCTGCTGACAGTGGTGGCGTCGTACCGGCAGAACGTGCACGCCTATCCCTCCGGCGGCGGCGACTACGAGATCGCCGGCGAGAACCTGGGCAAGTACGCCGGACTCACGGTCGCCTCGGCCCTCCTGGTTGACTACGTCCTCACCGTCGCTGTGTCCATTTCGTCCGCGGCAGCCTACCTGACGACGGCGGTCCCGTCACTGCACGGCCAGCAGGCCGCCATCGCGACCATCGGCGTCGTCATCCTCGCCCTGGTGAACCTGCGCGGCATCAAGGAAGCCGGCGCCTTGTTCGCCATTCCCACCTACATCTTCATGGCCTCCATCCTGGGCATGACCGCGGTTGGCATGTTCCAGGCCGCAACCGGGCAGCTGGGCGAGGCGCCGTCGGCCAACTTCACCATCGTCCCGGCGCAGGGCTTCGATGAAGGCCTGGTGGGCCTGGCCGGAGCTTTCCTGCTGCTGCGGGCTTTCTCCTCGGGCGCCGCGGCGCTGACCGGTGTGGAAGCGATCAGCAACGGCGTGCCCAACTTCCGCCCGCCTAAGAGCAAGAACGCCGCCACCACCCTGCTGCTCCTGGGACTCATCGGCGCTTCCATGCTGGCCGGAATCATGTTCCTGGCCCAGGCCACCAAAGTCCACATCGTCCTGGACCCGGCTACGGAATTCCTCGTGAACGGCAAACCGCTGCCCGAGGGGTACATCCAGAACCCCGCCATCAGCCAGATCGCGCAGACCATCTTCGGCCCCGGGTCCATCCCGTTCTACATCGTGGTGGCCGCCACCGGCGTCATCCTCGTTTTCGCGGCCAACACGGCGTTCAACGGCTTCCCCGTCCTCGGCTCGATCCTCGCGCAGGACGGCTACCTGCCCCGCCAGCTCCGCACCCGTGGCGACCGGCTCGCCTTCAGCAACGGAGTCCTGGCCCTCGCCGCGGGCGCACTGGTGCTGATCATCTCCTTCAACGCCGATGTGACCAAGCTCATCCAGCTGTACATTGTCGGCGTCTTCATCTCCTTCACCGCCAGCCAGCTGGGCATGATCCGGCACTGGGGCCGCGAGCTGAAGCTTGCGAAGGACAAGACCGTGCGGCGGCGCATCCTCAAATCCCGGACCATCAACAGCATCGGTTTCGGCATGACTGCGCTGGTCCTGGTGATCGTGCTGATCACCAAGTTCGAGCAGGGCGCGTGGATCGCGCTGCTGGCCATGTTCATCCTGTTCCTGATCATGTGGAGCATCCGCGCGCACTACGACAATGTGGCCAAGGAACTTGCCGTGGACGAGGACTCGTCGCCGCGTGCCCTGCCCACCCGGGTGCACGCCGTGCTGCTGGTATCCCATGTCCGCAAGCCCGTCCTGCGTGCCCTTGCGTATGCACGCGCCTCCCGGCCGTCCCGGCTGGATGCCATCACCGTGGACATCGACGCGGAGGAAACGGCGCAGACCGTGGCGGACTGGGACAAGCTGGAGATTCCGGTGCCCCTCACAGTCCTGGCAAGCCCCTACCGCGAGACTGTCACCCCGATCATGGAGTACATCAAGCAGATGCGGCTCGATTCCCCGCGGGACCTTATCGTGGTGTACATCCCCGAATATGTCGTGGGCAAGTGGTGGGAGCAGCTGGTGCACAACCAGACCGCACTGCGCATCAAGACCCGGCTGCACTTCGAGCCGGGGGTCATGGTGGCCAGCGTTCCCTGGCAGCTCAAATCATCCGAAGAAGCAAAGTACCTCCAGGACGTCCAATGAACGCCAGAACCTCCACCACCCCCGCTCCCGCCCAGGACGCCGGACATGCAGGCGAAGAAGCCGTCCTCGACGTCGGGCCTGTGGCGCATGGCGGGCACTGTGTGGCCCGGCATGAAGGGCGCGTCATCTTCGTCCGGCACGGCATTCCCGGTGAAAAGGTCCGTGTCCGGCTGACGGATGCAGAGGACACAGCCAGGTTCTGGCGGGCCGACGTCATCGAGGTCCTTGAAGCGTCGCCGGACCGCGTGGAGCACTTCTGGCGGCCGGCCGACTCGCTGCGCGCCTGGGCCGGCGGCCAGCCGCCCGTGGGCGGGGCAGAGTTCGGGCACATCAGCCTGGAGCGCCAGCGGAGCCTCAAAACCGAGGTGCTGGCCGAACAGCTCCGCCGGCTCGCCGGCGTCGGGCATTCACCCACCGTTGAGGCGGTGGGCCGTGACGCTGCAGACGCCGCCGGGGGAGCAGCGTCCGACGGCGGCGCCGGCCTTGGGTGGCGCACGCGCGCCAGCTTTTCCGTCACCCCCGCCGGGAAGCTGGGCATGCACGCCCACCGGTCCGCGCACATCGTCCCGGTCCGGGAAATGCCACTGGCCACGGACGCCATTAACGGCCTGCGGCTGTGGGACCTCGACCTCCAGGGCGTGGACCGGGTGGAGGTCGCCGCTCCCGCCAACGGATCCCGCCCGCTGGTGCTGCTCGCCCCGGCGGCGGGAACCAAACCCAAACGGCTGGCAGCAATCGCCGGCCAGCTCCCCGACGACGTCTCCGTCGCCGCCTTCGACCCCGCCACCGAAGAGGTCCGACAGCTCCGCGGCCGCCTGTGGGTGTCCGAATCCGCGGCCGGCCACGACTACCGGGTAACCGGCGCAGGCTTCTGGCAGATCCACCGCGACGCGCCCGAAACACTTGTGGGGGCTGTCACAGAATTCCTCAACGGCGGCGGCTTCCTGCACCCCGGTGCCGTGGTGGCGGACCTCTACGCGGGAGCCGGACTTTTTACGGCGGTGCTCGCCGACGCGGTGGGGGAGACCGGCTCCGTCCTGTCCGTCGAGGGCGCCCCCGGGACCAGCAGGGACGCCCGCAAGAACCTGCGTGCGGCGCCGCAGGTGGAGATCGTCCAGGGCAGGGTTGAACGGGTATTGCGCCAGAAACCGCGGAATTTCGACGCCCTCATCCTCGACCCACCCAGGGCGGGCGCCGGCAAAGCCGTGGTCAACCAACTGGTGGCTGCACAGCCCCGTGCCATCGCGTACGTGTCCTGCGATCCGGCGTCGTTCGCACGTGACGTGGGCTACTTCCGGGGTTCGGGCTGGGACCTGGCAGCGATCCGTGCGTTCGACCTCTACCCGCACACGCACCATCTGGAGACGGTGGCGCTACTTACTCCGCGTCCCTGACTCCACTACTATGGGGCTGAGTAGTCCCACGTCGCGCCCCGTATCCTCGGCCGGCCGTGTGCAATTTTCGGGCCCGAAACTAATTAGGGCGTCCTAACTAGCAGGCGGTCAACCGCGCGACAAAGATGAAACTGTTGCGAGAGGAGTCCTGCGATGAGCACTGTGGACAGCTTCGGTTCAAAAGGCAAACTTAATGTAGCCGGAACCGAGTATGAAATTTTCCGGTTGAACTCCGTTGAAGGTGCAGAAAACCTTCCGTTCAGCCTCAAGGTATTGCTTGAAAACCTGCTGAGGACCGAGGACGGCGCGAACATCACTGCCGATCACGTCCGCGCCTTGGCCGGCTGGGACCCCAACGCCCAGCCTGATACAGAAATCCAGTTCACGCCTGCACGCGTGATCATGCAGGACTTCACTGGCGTTCCCTGCGTGGTTGACCTGGCTACGATGCGTGAAGCCGTCAAGGAACTGGGTGGCGACCCCAAGCGCGTCAACCCGCTGGCACCGGCCGAGATGGTCATCGACCACTCGGTCCAGATCGATGCATTCGGTAACTCCGGCGCGCTGGAGCGCAACATGGAGATCGAATACCAGCGCAACGGTGAGCGCTACCAGTTCCTGCGCTGGGGCCAGACCGCGTTCGACGACTTCAAGGTGGTCCCGCCGGGAACCGGCATCGTGCACCAGGTCAACATCGAATACCTGGCCCGCACCGTCATGACCCGTGAAGTTGGCGGCGTCCTGCGTGCCTACCCGGACACCTGCGTGGGCACCGACTCCCACACCACCATGGTCAACGGCCTGGGTGTGCTCGGCTGGGGCGTGGGCGGCATCGAGGCCGAGGCTGCCATGCTCGGCCAGCCTGTCTCCATGCTGATCCCGCGCGTCGTCGGCTTCAAGCTCAGTGGCAGCATCCCCGCCGGTGCCACCGCCACCGACGTCGTGCTGACCATCACCGAAATGCTGCGCAAGCACGGTGTTGTGGGCAAGTTCGTCGAGTTCTACGGCGAAGGCGTGGCCGAGGTGCCGCTGGCCAACCGCGCCACCATCGGCAACATGAGCCCGGAATTCGGTTCCACGGCTGCCATGTTCCCGATCGACGACGTCACGCTGGACTACCTGCGCCTCACCGGCCGCTCCGAGCAGAACGTTGCCCTCGTCGAGGCCTACTCCAAGGAACAGGGCCTCTGGCACGACCCCTCCCGCGACATCAAGTTCTCCGAGTACCTGGAACTGGACCTGTCCACGGTTGTTCCGTCCATTGCAGGCCCGAAGCGCCCGCAGGACCGCATCGAACTGACCGAGGCCAAGGACGAGTTCCGCCACGACCTCAAGAACTACGTCTCCCACGACGCCAACGCCGGCACGCTGGATGAGTCGCTCGAAGAGACGTTCCCGGCCTCCGACGCCCCGTCCTTCACCACCGGTGCAACCCACGTCTCCGACACGGACCGCGAACCGCCGAAGTTCTCCGCCGGCCACGGCTCTGCCGGGCGCATCTCCAGCCCGGTTCCCGTGAAGATGGCCGACGGCCGCGAGTTCGAGCTGGACCACGGCGCGGTCACCATCGCGTCCATCACGTCCTGCACCAACACGTCCAACCCCTCGGTCATGCTCGCTGCCGCCGTGCTGGCACGCAACGCCGTCGAAAAGGGCCTGACCGCCAAGCCATGGGTCAAGACCTCCGTCGCCCCCGGCTCCAAGGTCGTCACGGACTACTACGAGAAGTCCGGCCTGACCCCCTACCTGGAGAAGCTCGGCTTCTACATCGTGGGCTACGGCTGCGCCACCTGCATCGGCAACTCGGGCCCGCTGGAAACCGAGATCTCCGAGGCCATCCAGGCCAACGACCTTGCCGTGACCGCCGTCCTGTCCGGTAACCGCAACTTCGAGGGCCGCATCAACCCGGACGTCAAGATGAACTACCTGGCCTCCCCGCCGCTGGTCATCGCCTACGCCCTGGCCGGTTCCATGGACTTCGATTTCGAAACCGACGCCCTGGGCAAGGACGAGGCCGGCAACGACGTCTTCCTGAAGGACATCTGGCCGAACCCGGTCGAGGTCCAGCAGGTCATCGACTCCTCGATCGACAAGGACATGTTCGCCAAGGGCTACGAAGGCGTCTTCGACGGCGACGAGCGCTGGCAGGCACTCGACACTCCCGCCGGTGACACCTTCGCCTGGGATCCGAACTCCACGTACGTCCGTAAGCCCCCGTACTTCGAGGGCATGCAGGCGCAGCCGGAGCCGGTCAAGGACATCACCGGCGCCCGCGTCCTGCTGAAGCTGGGCGACTCGGTCACCACCGACCACATCTCCCCGGCCGGTTCGTTCAAGTCCGACACCCCCGCCGGCCAGTACCTGCTGGCCAACGGCGTGGAGCGGAAGGACTTCAACTCCTACGGTTCCCGCCGTGGCAACCACGAGGTGATGATCCGCGGAACGTTCGCGAACATCCGCATCAAGAACCAGATCCTGGACGGCGTCGAAGGTGGCTTCACCCGCGACTTCACCCAGGAAGGCGGCCCGCAGGCCTACGTCTACGACGCGGCCCAGAACTACCAGGCAGCCGGCACCCCGCTCGTGGTCCTGGCAGGCAAGGAATACGGTTCCGGATCATCCCGTGACTGGGCAGCCAAGGGCACCGCCCTGCTGGGCGTCAAGGCCGTCATCGCCGAAAGCTACGAGCGTATCCACCGCTCCAACCTGATCGGCATGGGTGTCCTTCCCCTGCAGTTCCCGGCCGGCGAATCCGCCGCGACCCTGGGCCTGACGGGCACGGAAACCTTCTCGGTGGAGGGCGTCACCGCCCTGAACGAGGGCACCACCCCGAAGACCCTCAAGGTCACGGCCACCGCTGAAGACGGCTCCTCGAAGTCCTTCGACGCCACGCTGCGGATCGATACCCCGGGTGAAGCCGACTACTACCGCAACGGCGGCATCCTGCAGTACGTGCTGCGCCAGATCTCCGCTAACTAGCGGCGACTGCCAGCAGGCAGCACCAACACGAAGCCCCGGCCGGTCACCGACCAGCCGGGGCTTCGGCTGTGCAGGGGCTTCGGCTGTGCAGGGGCTTCGGCTGTGCAGGGCCCCGGCGCTGCGGTCGGGTCCTTGGAACCGAAGCGTTAGAGTTAAACGGCACGTCTACCACCTGAAGGAGGGGTCAGTGGGAATCTTGGACACCATCCGGAATCCGCAGGACCTGAACAACCTGACCGAAGAGCAGCTTTCGCAGCTGGCTTCGGAGATCAGGGACTTCCTGATCACCAACGTCTCCCAGACGGGCGGGCACCTCGGGCCGAACCTTGGCGTGGTGGAGCTGACCCTCGCCGTGCACCGCATCTTCGAATCACCGCGTGACAGCATTGTCTTCGACACCGGCCACCAGTCCTACGTCCACAAGCTCCTCACCGGACGGCAGGACTTCAGCACCCTCCGGCAGGAAGGCGGCCTCTCCGGCTACCCGTCCCGCGGGGAGTCCGAACATGACATCGTCGAAAGCTCGCACGCGTCCTCCTCGCTGTCCTGGGCCGACGGCATCTCCCGCGCCCGCCAGCTGACGGGCGAAAGCGACCGGCACGTCGTCGCCGTCGTGGGTGACGGCGCCCTCACCGGCGGCATGGCCTGGGAAGCCATCAACAACATCGCCGCGGACAAGAAGCGGCGCGTCGTCATCGTGGTCAACGACAACGGCCGCTCCTACGCCCCCACCGTGGGCGGATTCGCGGACTACCTCGCGTCGCTGCGGCCCACCATCGACTCCTTCCGGGCGGCTCCGGCGTACGAGGTCGCACTGGACTGGTGGAAGAAGAAGCTCCAGAACGGCGGCCCCGTGGGGCAATTCACCTATAAGAGCCTGCATGCCATGAAGAAGGGCATCAAGGACTGGTGGGCTCCCCAGGGCATGTTCGAGGACCTGGGCATGAAGTACATCGGTCCGGTGGACGGACACAACCTCCAGGCCATGGAACACGCCCTGGCCACGGCCAGGAACTACAACGGCCCCGTCATCGTGCACGCCATGACGGAAAAGGGGCACGGCTACGCCCCCGCCCGCGCACACGAGGCCGACCAGTTCCATGCGGTGGGCATCATCGACCCCGAGACGGGGGAGCCCACCGGCACCGCCGGCGCCCAGTCCTGGACCTCCGTCTTCGCCAACGAGATCGCGGCCATCGCCGACGAGCGGGACGATGTCGTCGGGATCACCGGCGCCATGCTCATCCCCGTCGGGCTGCACAAGTTCGCCGCCAAGCACCCCGACCGGGTAATCGACGTCGGCATCGCCGAACAGCACGCCCTGACCTCGGCGGCAGGCCTGGCCTTCGGCGGACTGCACCCCGTCGTGGCCGTCTACGCCACCTTCCTTAACCGGGCCTTCGACCAGCTCCTCATGGACGTGGCCCTGCACAAGGCGGGTGTGACCATCGTCCTGGACAGGGCCGGTGTCACGGGACCGGACGGAGCCAGCCACCACGGCATGTGGGACATGGCCATGGTCCAGATCGTGCCCGGCCTCCATCTGGCCGCACCCCGCGACGCGACCCGGCTGCGTGAAGAACTCCGTGAGGCCGTCGCCATCAGCGACGCGCCCAGCGTCGTCCGCTTCTCCAAAGGCTCCGTGGGTGCCGAGGTCGAAGCCCTGGAACGCCTCAGCGACGGCGTGGACGTCCTGGCCCGCCGCCCCTCCGGCTCCACCGAAAACGACGTCCTGATCGTCAGCGTGGGTGCCATGTCCGAACTCGCGCTCGACGTCTCCAACCGGCTCGGCGCCCAAGGCATCAGCACCACTGTGGTGGATCCCCGCTGGGTCCTCCCGGTCCGCCGGTCCATCATTGCCCTGGCTTCCCACCACCGCCTGGTGGTCTGCATCGAAGACGGCGTTCGCGCCGGCGGCGTGGGCTCACGCATCCGCCAGGAGATGCGCGCGGCCGGTGTGGACACGGCCCTGAACGAAGTGGGCCTGCCGGTCGAGTTCCTCGACCATGGCACCCGCAGCCAGGTAATGGAGCGCGTGGGGCTCACCGCCCAGCAGATTACGCACGACGTCGTTGCGCAGGTTTTGGGGACCAAGGTCCCGTTTGCACGTCCCCTGCCGGGGCAGCAGCATCCCACCACCGGCAGCCTTCCGATCCTGTGAGGGGCGAGGATGAGCTGAAGTACCCGGGCGTGCTGGGGGAGCCGGAAGACGGGGACCCCCGTGCCACCCGCGTCCCCGAACGGCTGGAACCGGGCCAGCTGGTGGTGGCACGGAACCGGAAGTGGAACGGCAAAGCCCACTGGGTCGTGCCGGGCCGCTACCTCGGTGAGGACCGGCACGGCTGGTGGATCTTCCAGGGCACCAACGAGTTCTGCTCCCGCCCGGGCGCCGCGTTCTACACCAAGTCCGACGCCGTCCTCCTGGTGCCCCGCGAGGGCGACTGGGTGGCCACGTTCTACGACGACGCGCACCCGGGCGGGGTGCGGATTTACATCGACCTCGCTGTGGCGCACGAATGGAATCCGATCCGGCCCAAGGTCACCGAGTTCCACGTCATCGACATGGACCTCGATGTGGTGCGCACGGCAAGCCGCGGAGTCTTCATTGACGACGAGGACGAATTCGCCGAACACCGGGTGGAGATGGACTACCCGCCGGCTCTGGCCGCCTCCCTTGAGGAATCGGCCAGCCGGCTTTTCCAGGCCGTCAAGGCAGAACAGGCACCGTTCGACGGCACCGACGTCGGATGGTTTTCAAAGGGACGTGAATGAGCGGAATTGTCAGGGTCTACAAGCGCGACGACGAGGGCACCCTCCTCTTCCGCGAGGCCTGGTATGACGAAGAGTACGGCCAGTTCGTGATGAACTTCGGCGCCGTGGGGCACCAGAGCAAGACCGAAGAGACGGACGTTGACGAACCCGCGGCCGCTGACAGCCTCCTCGACGCGTTCGCGGCGCAGTGCGCTGAGGACGGCTACGCCGAGATCCCCGAAGCCGAACAGCACTGGGTAGTGGCACAGTTCGCCCTCAAAACCAGGGAAGGCACCGAACGCGACCGGCGCCTGAAGGACAAGGCCACCGACGCGCTCATCAGCCACCTCGCCTGGCGTGGACTCGGCACCGTGGAACGCTCGGAATTCACGGACTTCAAGCTCAACATCTTCTGCCTGTGCCCGGACGTGAACAAGGCCGTTAATGCCATCAAGGTCTGCGCCCGCGGCGAGGACCTCGACTTCACCAAACTCAGCATCGGAGCTGCGCCGTACAACGAGCCGGACAACTTCAAGCTCAAGCACTCCGCCAAGCCCGCTGCCGGCTTCAGCCTCTAGGAGCACTCCCATGACCACGTACCGCCGTGTCGGAAAATCAGGTCTGACCGTCTCCACGGTGGGCCTTGGCTGCAACAACCTGGGCCGCGCCAACACCGCCACCGAAACCCAGGAAGCCACGGACGCTGTGGTCTCCGCTGCGATCGACGCCGGCATCACGCTGTTCGACGTGGCGGACACCTACGGACGCGAACCCGGCCTTAGCGAAACGATGCTGGGGAAGGCCCTGGGCAACCGCCGCGCCGACGTGGTGCTGGCCACCAAATTCGGAATGGACATGAAGGGCGCCAGCGGCCCGGACTTCGGCGCCCGCGGCTCGCGCCGCTACATCATCCAGGCGGCGGAGGCCTCCCTGCGCCGGCTGGGCACTGACTGGATCGACCTCTACCAGTTCCACACCCCGGACCCGCTGACGCCCATCGACGAAACCCTGTCTGCATTGGACACCCTGGTCACGAGCGGCAAGGTCCGGTATATCGGCCACTCAAACCGTGCCGGCTGGCAGATCGCCCAGGCCGAGTACGTCGCGCGTGAACTCGGCGGCGCCCGCTTCATCTCCACCCAGAACCACTACAACCTCCTGGACCGGCGCGCCGAACTCGAGGTCACCCCCGCGGCTGAGGAATTCGGCCTGGGGGTCCTGCCGTACTTCCCGCTGGCCAACGGCCTGCTGACCGGCAAATACTCGCCCGGCCACGCACCGGAGGGAACCCGCCTCAGCCACACCCGCACGAACATGGTGCACGACGCCGACTGGGACCAGCTGGGCAGGTTCAGCCTCTTCGCCAAGGAACGCGGCCTGACCGAAATCGACGTCGCGTTCTCGTGGCTGGCGGCGCAGCCTTCGGTGGCCAGCGTGATCGCAGGCGCCACGAAGCCTGAGCAGGTCCGGCAAAACGCCGCAGCGGCGGACTGGCAGCCTACGGGCGCCGACCTCGCCGAGCTGGACGGCATCTTCCCCGCCGCGCCCAAAATCGCACTGTTTTAGCCTGGCTTGACTAACCGGGCACACAAGTGACTGCATTCCTGTTGGATGTCGATACCGGAATCGATGACGCCCTGGCCCTGGTATACCTGGCAGCCCTGCCGGACACGGAATTTGTCTCCGTCACCGCAACCCCCGGTAACGTGGACGCGGACCATGTGGCCAGGAATACCCTTGCCCTGCTGGAACTCTGCGGCCGGCCCGGGGTGGAAGTGGCCATCGGGGCCCGCCAACCACTGTCCATCCCGCTGCTGACCACACCGGAAACCCATGGACCGCAGGGGATCGGGTACGCCGTCCTGCCGGAACCCGCGGGCACCGTGTCGCCGCGCCACGCCGTCGACCTCTGGATCGAGCACGCCCGGGCCAGGCCCGGGGAGCTGACCGCGCTGATCACCGCGCCGCTCACCAACTTCGCGCTGGCACTCCGGAAGGAGCCGAACCTGCCGGAACTGCTGGCAGGCGTGGTGATCATGGGCGGCTGCTTCTACTACCAGGGGAACACCACCCCCACGGCGGAATGGAACACCCACGTGGACCCGCATGCAGCGAAGGAGGTCTACGCCGCCTACCGCGGGCGCCCCGTGGAAAAACTGCCTGTAGTTTGCTCCCTGGACACCACCGAACGCATCGAGATGCGCCTGGAGCACCTGCGGCAACTGGCTGAAGCGGCAGGCGCCACAGTTCCCGAGCTGGTGCTGCCTGACCAGCCCGAAGGGCAGCGGAGTGCCTCGGACAACACCGTGATCCGGCACTTGTCCGACGCCCTGCGCTTCTACTTCGAATTCCACCGGCGGTACGACCAGGGCTACCTCGCCCACGTCCACGACTTCTTTGCCGCAGGTGTGGCGGCGGGGACCCTGGAGTACACCGCCCGGTTGGCCACCGCCGACGTCGAAACCGAGTCCCCGTTGCTGATCGGGACCACGGTCGCGGACTTCCGCGGGTTGTGGGGAGTCCCGCCGAACGCCCGGATCGTGTCCGGAAACAACCCCGAACAGGCCTTCCGCGAACTCATCACCGCCGTCGGACGCCTGGCCGCCCGGGTGGGCGGGACTTAGAGCGGGGCATCCCCGGGCACATCGACGTCCAGGGCCAGGAGGGCGTTTTCGACAACTTCCATCAGCGCCGGATGGATCCAGTACGGGCCCCTGGCCAGCTGGTGTACCGGCGTCCCCAGGTGCATCGCCTGGACCAGCGGCTGGATCAGGTTCGAGGCTTCGTGCCCCAGGATGTGGGCCCCCAGAAGGCGTCCTGAGGAGCGGTCGGCAATGAGTTTCACCACTCCTTCGGTGTCTTCCATGGCCCAGCCGTAGGCGGTGCTCCCGTACTCCTGCACCACGGTGGCGATCCCCGTGCCCGGCGCGGCCCGGGAACGGGCTTCATCCTCGGTGAAGCCCACCGACGCGATCTGGGGGCTGGAGAAGACGGCGGACGGCACGGCGGTGTAGTCCATGGGCCGGAGCCGGTCCGGGTGCTCAAGGTTGTGCGCCACAACCCGGGCTTCCCGGTTGGCCACGTGCTTGAGCTGGTAAGGGTTGGCGGCGTCGCCCAAGGCGTACACGCCCTGCAACGGCTGCCCGCCGGAAAGGACCCGGAGGTTCGCGTCAACGGCGAGCGTCCCGTCGCCATTGACGTCAAAGCACGCAGCCTCCGCCCCCAGCCGGTCCGTGTTCGGCCTCCTGCCTGTGGCCATGAGGACGATGTCGGCCGTCACGCGAAGGACACGGCCACGGTCGTCCTTGAACACAGCGGTGGCTGCGCCGCCGCTGTCCTCCACGGACTGCAGCGCGTAGCCCAGCTCCAGCGTCCAGCGCGACGCCGCGGCGGCGGCAAACCGCCGGGAAATCTCCTGGTCGTGTCCGCGCAGCAGGCGGTCCGAGCGGTTCACCTGGGTCACTTGCGAACCGAAACCGGCAAAGATGGCGGCGAACTCCGCGGCGATGTAGCCGCCGCCCACAACCACCACCCGGCCCGGCAGCCCGTCGATCCGCATCACGGTATCCGACGTGTGCACCTGGGGCAGGTCGATACCCGGTACATCCGGGAGGACGGGACGGGAACCCGCGGCCACCACCACCTGGCCGGCGGTGATCTCCACGCCGGCACCGGTTCTCAGTGACCGGGTCCCGGTGAACCGGACGTGCTCCTCGTACAGGTCCACGTGGTCGAGTTCCTCGGCCCGGTACCGCCGGCCGTCCTCGGAGACCGCATCGACCCGGCCGAAGATCCGGTCCCGGATCCCGCTCCAGTGCACCTTGTCCAGGCCCAGGTCCACGCCGAGCCCCGCCGCCTCCCGCGGTACACCTGCCAGGCCCGACGGGTAGACAAACATCTTGGTGGGAATGCAGCCCACATTCAGGCAGGTTCCGCCAAATACGCCCCCATCGATCAGTGCCACGCGTTTGCCGTCCCAGAACGGGGTGATCAGCGAATTGCCGGAACCGGAGCCGATAATGGCGAGGTCATAGTGGGGCATACGGGGCAGTCTATGGCACACGTCCGCAGGCACCGCCGCCCGGTAGAATGGTGGGCGGCCGGCCGGCGCAGAATCCGGTCGCTGCTGCCGAGGTGACATAGGCGGCGCTCCACGCGGCCCGGGAATGACCGGGCCCCCGTGCCCGCACCCCGAAGGAAATCCCCATGTCATCTTCCTCCCTGACGCTGCCGTCCCCGTCCCCGGCTGCCGCCCGCAGGCGCCGGCTGATGGAAATCCTCGGTGCCCTGGCCATCGCCGGGACGTACGTCTACCTGGTCCTCAACCAGCCTGCCGACATCACCGGCGGCCCCGGCAGCGCCTCAGCCCTCATCGCCCTCTCCGGCTTCCTGGTTGGTGCAGTCCTGCTGATCGTCGCCGTGCTGCCCACCCTTCCGACGTCCACGGTGGTGCTGATTCCGGTGGCCCTGGTCCTGAACATCGTGCTGGGCCAATTCGTCGGCAGTACCCTGGTCCCGTTCTATCTGGACGCCATCGGCACGGTGCTGATCGCCGTGCTGGCAGGGCCGGCGGCAGGTGCGGCCACGGGCGCGCTCAGCAGCATCGTCTGGTCCTTTTTCAACCCCACCGTTCTTCCGTTCGCCGCCGGTGCCGCCCTGATCGGCTGCCTTGCCGGCCTGGCTGCCCGCTACGGCCTGTTCCGCCGCTTCTACCTGGCCCCCGTGGCCGGTTTCGTGACGGGCATCATTGGCGGCGTGGTGTCGGCGCCCGTTGCTGCGTTCGTCTTCGGCGGTACCTCCGGCGTGGCCACCGGCGCGATTGTCAGCGCCTTCCGGTCCATGGGCGACTCCCTCCTCGCCGCCATCACCAAGCAGGCCCTGATTTCCGACCCCATGGACAAGGCCATCGTCTTCACGGTGGTGGCCGTGCTGGTGTACGCGCTGCCACGCCGTGCCCGCCTCCAGTTCCCCTTCGTCCGCCGGCACCGGGTCCTGGCAGGAAACGCCCCCGTGGAGGAGAAGGCAGCAGCCCGGCAGGGGTCCTGACTCCCGCATGCGCCTTCATCCGCTGACCGGGCTCGCTGCGGCCGGCAGCACGGCGGTCATGACGACGGCGGCCGCGAGCCTGCCGTTGTCCCTCGCCGTGGCTGCCGGTTCCGTCGCCTTGTCGCTTGCGGCCGGGACGGCCCGGCGGCTGCTGCCGGCAGCCGCC
>NZ_BAAHNO010000024.1:0-54995 GCF_054656615.1 Arthrobacter sp. AD-310
GGTCGGTGGCGCCGGTGGTGGTTCCGCCGTCCGTGCCCGTGGCGGTGCCGAGTGCCAGGGCGGCGTCTGCGGCTACGGCGAGGTCGCTGGCGCCGGTGGTAGTTCCGCCGTCCGTGCCCGTGGCGGTGCCGAGTGCCAGGGCGGCGTCTGCGGCTACGGCGAGGTCGCTGGCGCCGGTGGTAGTTCCGCCGTCAACTCCAGTGGCTGTTCCCAGCCCCACCGAAGCATCCACTACGGCGGCGACGTCCGTTGCTTCGGACGGCGTTGGGTCACCCAGCAGGCCCAACGACGTCGTATCCGCGGACGCCGCCGCCGAGATCAGTGCGGAAGCGGAAAGGTCCGATCCGCTGGTAGTGTCCGCAGCATTTGCCGCGGTGCAGCCGAGGGCGAGGAGCCCGCCGGCGAAGAGGGTGCCAAGCAGCCCCCTGCAAAGGTTGGAACTCATGGTGTTTACTCCTGAGAAAGTTGAGGTTCAGGGCGCTTTTCAGCTGCCCAAATGACCGCGTGCTGCCGCAGAAGGCAGCGCGGACTCAACTAGTCAGGGGAAGAACCGGGGTCGAACGACACCGGTGCAGGAGCATGATCAGAGGCTTCGCCGGCAAGCTCAGAGCCGGCAAACGGCAGGGCGAAACCAAAAGTGCTCAGCCATGCTGCCGAGCCTGGCGAACTGCCCGTCGAACCGCCGCTTCCCGTGCCGGAACCCGGCACGGCTGGCGCCAGGGCAGGGCTGGACGAAGGATCGGTGTCAGCGGGCTGTTCACCGATAAGCGACGTCGCGGCCATCGGTGCCGCGGCACCAGCCAAGGCGAGTACCCCCCGCTCCACTTCGGGGTTGGCGGGTGCCTGTTGTCCCGCTACTTCGACGTCGACGGCATCCAGCGGCGCGGTTTCGTCGGGCTGGATTGTCTTGCCTGGCACCTCCACAGGCGCGGGCGAAGCCACGTCCGGCAGGTCCTCCGCGGGAACCACGAGGGGCAGCTCCGGAACCTCCACGGGGAGGGGAGCGGAGCCCGTAACCAGATCCGATACTGGCTGTAGAACCGGCTCCAGGACCGGCAGGGACTCCGCAACAGGCGGGACGACCGTCTCCACCAGTGCCGTGCTCGCACCATCTGCTACCTGGGCAATGGGCGTGGCAACAGCGGAAACCGTCCCGGACGGAACCACCTGGTTCACTACCGGAACGGCAGCAATCAGGTTGTCCGCAACGCCTGAGACGTCGCCGACAACCGGCTGGAGCAGGCCAGTGGATGGCGGTGCAGCGGGTGTGGCGGCCGGCGCTGCAGGCACGGCCGGGGCGATCTTCTCCGTCACCGACGTTACTGAACTGGTGACGCCCCCCAACAGGGAAGAAGTGTCCGGCAAGGTGTCTGCGGAGGCCTGCGTCGATGAGAAGGTCAGCCAGGAAAGGGCTGCGGCTCCGGCCAGGAGGACCGGCCGCAGGGCACGCCATGGTGAGCGTTCTTCACCCATGCGTACCACCCCCAGTACTGTTGCATTCGACGATGCCAATAGCCTAAAACGCAATATTGCCGAAAGTCCAGATTCCTCTACAACAAATCAACAGGAAATGAATATTGGCGCGCCGCCGCGGAAAGATTCCGTTTATTCCCGTCAAGTAATAGATGTGTGGGAGCGATCAAAGCGTTAAAAAACATTGGTACTTCCGTCCGGACGGATTTAGCGGCTGTCATTCGGGTAGCCGACTCCCAGCTGGGCGCGCACGCCGTCGAAAAGGCGCATTGTGTTGAGTGAATCCTCCAAGGGCATGACCGGGCTCTCCGTTATGCCCTGCTGGATGCACCTGGTGACTTCGCGGAGCTCATACGTGTAACCCTTGCCCACTACGTCGAAGGCCTCGGTCCGCCGGTGGTCCCGGCCGATGGCGACGGTCAGGTGGCGGGGATTGTTGATTGACCCGATGCTCTGCAAGAAGCCGAGGCTTCCTGCCACCGTCGCAGTGCGCGGGCCGTGGGAAAGCAGCGACGAGGTGAGCTGGACCTGGGCGCCGTGGTTGTATCCGAGCGTCAGGGCATTCTGCGAGTCCACGCCGTCGTCGTTTACGAAGCCCGTCGCACTGACGGTCTGGGGGAACCCGAGCGTACCGAGTGCCCACAGCAGCGGATACACCGTGATGTCGAGCAGCGCCCCGCCGCCGTCGTGGCGCGCCCAAAGGCGGGAGGTTGGAGAGTAGGGCGCCGGAAAGCCGAGGTCGGCGGACACCCAGTGGATGTCGCCCAGTTCACCCGACGCCGCAATTTCGAAGGCGCGCTGCATGCTGGGCAGGAAGCGGCTCCAGACGGCCTCCATCAGGAACAGCTTGCGGTCGCGGGCAACCTCGATCAGCTCCGCCGCTTCGCGCGCATTGATGGTGAACGCTTTTTCGCACAGGACATGCTTTCCGGCGTTGAGTGCCGCCAGGACGATCCGGTGGTGCTGGGCATGAGGCGTGGCCACATACACAACGTCTACGGCGTCATCGGCGAGCAGGTGCTGGTAGCCGTGCACACCGCCGTCGTCCCCGTACGCCTTGGCGACGCCGTACTCCGAAGCAAACCCGTCCGCCGTCGCCTGCGCGCGGGAGCTGACGGCGTAGAGTTCGGCGTCCGCCAGCAACGCGAGGTCCTGGGCTACCGACCTTGCGATTCCGCCTGTGGCAATGATTCCCCAACGGAGAGGTGTGCCGGTGGCTGAACGGGGATCTGTATCCGGCTGGCTGGACAACCACGGCGTGGCGATGAGGGCGGTCATCCAGCCATCCTGTCACAGGACCGGCTGCGGGGTCCGGGGATGGACCTGCTCCTCCGTCAGTTTGCCCTGCTGGAGCCGGAACCGGCGGTCGGTCTTGTTCGCCAGGGCCCGGTCGTGCGTGACCACAAGGATGGTGGTGTTGTGGTCGCGGCTTAGGGAGCTCAGGAGCGAGATGATGTGGTCGCCCGTCTGCTCATCGAGGTTCCCGGTCGGCTCGTCGGCGAGGATCAGTTTGGGCTCGTTGGCCAGGGCGCGGGCAATTGCCACGCGCTGCTGTTCGCCGCCGGAGAGCCGGTTGATCCGCCGGTCGTGTTTTTCGGTGACCAGTTGAACCTGCTCCAGCAGGTCCTTGGCGCGCTCCAGCCTGGCGGCTTTGCGCATCCCGGCGAATTCCATGGGCAGCATGACGTTGTCCACGGCTGACAGGTTGGGGATCAGGTTGAACTGTTGGAACACGAAGCCGATGACACGGCGCCGGTAATCGGTCAGCTTGCTGTCAGGCATCCCCGCCAGGCTGGCGCCATTCACGACGACGTCTCCGCTGGTGGGTTTGTCCAGCGCGCCCAGGAGGGACAACAGGGTGCTCTTGCCGCTGCCGCTCTTACCCACGATGGAAGCGAGGGTGCCCTGCCCGAGTTCGAAGCTGACGTCGTTGACGGGTTTGATGGTGCGGTCACCGGAGTTGAAGGTGCGGACCAGGTTCTTGACTTCAATCATGGCTATTCTCCTCGCAGGACTTCGATGGGACGGATGCGTGCGGTCAGCAGCGCGGGAACCAGCGCGCCGATGATGGCGACGCCGAATACGGCCGCGATGCCGGCCGCGATGACTCCGGGGGAGGCGCTGGCAGTGACGGAGGTCAGCAGCTGGGAAGCGCCACCGAACGGATTCCCGCCCGGGAAGCCAGCTCCGCCGCCGGCGACGCCGCCCGGCACACCGCGTCCTGCGGTGGGGGCCGCCGTCGTGGTGCTGTTGGTGCTGATCAGCGCGGAGGCGATGCCGCTGCTGGCAAAAGCGGCGATGACTGCGCCTGCGGCGCTGCCCAGCGCTGCCAACACCAGGGCTTCCAGGACGAACTGCAGGCCGATGGTCCGGTTGGGGGCCCCGATGGCTTTGAGCACTCCGATTTCGCGGCGGCGCTCCCGGACGAGCATGACCATGATGAGCAGGATGATCAGGCCGGCGGTGCCGAGGGCTGCCATGAACGCGATGAAGGAAATGTTCTTGACGCTGCCGAGGGAGCTGACGGCGGTCTCGAGGTTCTGGCCCTGGGTGACGTCAGCCGTGTCGGTGCCCAGCGCCTCCTGCAGGGCTGTCTTGGTGGACTCGACGTTCTCCAGGGAGTTCACGGTGACAATCATGCTGGACAGTTCGTCGGGGAGCCCGGCGAGGGCTTGCGCAGTAGGAAGCGTGATGTAAACGGCGTTGTTGCCGAAGGTTGTGCCGGCGTCGAACAATCCTGCGACCGTGTAGGTCTGGTCATTGATGGTAAAGCTCGATCCGACGGTCAGGCTGTTCTTCTCCGCCAGCGTGGTGCCCAGCAGGGCGCTGGTGGAGGCGGCCGCGTAGTCGCCGAGGCCCGTGCCTTCAGTGATGTTGAGTGCCTTGCCGGTGGTGTCGATCTCCGCACCGATACCGGTGGCGGTGATGGGTAACGACCGGACGGGCTGCGCGGACGTGGTGCCGGTGCTGCCGTTGGCCGCCTGGTTGCGGTTTCCGAGTGTGCCGGCATCAACGGCGGCGGTGAGGCTGGTGGTCAGGGTGGCTGCCGCCTGCCCGCCGGGACTGCCCTGCCCGCCCTGCCCGCCGGGACCGGTTTGGCCAGTGGCTGCCTGGGCGGCGGCCTCGGCGGCGTTCCGGAGCCGCAGTACGGAGGTTCCGACGACGGCGCTGACGTTGGGGACGGCAGCGGCTGTGGTTGCCTGCCCGGTGGTGAGGGGCTCGCCACCGCCCTCGAAGCCTTGGCCGCCGGCCGGGTTCACGGTCAGTACCGTGCCGACCGACGCGCTAAGCTCCTGCACTTTTGCGCCCACTGCCTGGTTCGCAACCAGCATGCACAGGGCCAGCCCAATGGCAACAGCCAGCACCGTTGCGACGGCGGCGGTTCGCACCTTATTTCTGAAAGCATTGCCTACACTCCGGGCAAGGACGCTCACGTTACTCCTATGGTTCAGGGGCCGGCGCGGGAGGCCGGCGTCGGATCCACCCTCGCCGGGCATGCTGTGCAGGAATCGGGCTGAACCTGTGTTTGGGCTGTGAAGAGCTTCCCCGGCACAGCAAGAAGCCCGGCTCCCTGGAAAGGGAACCGGGCTTCTTGCTTATGACTTAAGTGCTACTTGGTGATCGGGCCGAGGACCGGATCGTCCGTGTAGGCCGTCTTCACGTTATCGGCAGTGACGATCTGCGGTTCCAGCAGGTAGGCCGGGACAGTTTTGGTGCCGTTGTTGTAGGAGTTGGGGTCGTTGATCTCCAGTTCCTTGCCGGCCTGGAGGTCCTTCACCATGGTGATGGCGTGTTCAACCAGCTTGCGGGTGTCCTTGTTGATGGTGGAGTACTGCTCGCCCGCCATGATGGACTTGACCGACTCAACCTCGGAGTCCTGCCCGGTAACAACAGGAAGCGGCTTGCCGGCAGCCTTGACGGACGTCAGGACCGCGCGTGCCAGGGTGTCGTTGGGGGAGAGGACGCCGTCCAGCGACTCGCTGGTGTAGCTGCCGGTCAACAGGGTGTCGGCACGGCGCTGGGCGTTCTCTGCCTTCCAGCCCTGGGTGACAGCCTGTTCGAAGCTGGTCTGGCCGGAGACGACCTTGAGGGTGCCGTCGTCGATCTTGGGCTTCAGGACACTCATTGCGCCGTCGAAGAAGACCTTGGCGTTGGCGTCGTCGGGGGAACCGGCGAACAGCTCGATGTTGTACGGGCCGTTGGGCTTCTTGGCCTTGAGTCCGTCCAACAGTGCCTGGCCCTGCAGTTCGCCGACCTTGAAGTTGTCGTAAGCCACGTAGTAATCGACGTTCTCGGTGTTCAGCAGCAGCCGGTCATAGGCGATGACCGTGGCGCCGGCATCCTTGGCCTGCTTCAGCTGGGTGCCGAGCTGGGAGCCATCGATGGCTCCCACGATGATGACCTTGGCACCCTTGGTCACCATCGCGCTGATCTGGTTCTGCTGTTCTGATACGCCGCCGTTGGCGAACTGCACGTCGGGTTTGAAACCGGCGCCGCTGAGGCCGTCGTTGAACAGCTTCTCGGCGAGGACCCAGTTCTCACTGGTCTTCTGCGGGAGCGCGACGCCGATGGAGGAATTCTGTTCGAACCCGCCGGCACCTTCAGTTCCGCCGCCCGTGCTGGGCTCGGAGCGTCCGCAGCCCGTCAGCGCCAGTGCTGCCACTGCAGCGACAGCTGCGGCCTTTCCTGCTTTACCGAACATTCTCATTGTTGGTTCTCTTTCTTTGGGTGGTGAAACGGTGTTCAGGCTGCAAAGCTCAGGCTTCCCTGGCGATCGCTTCCTTGGTGGAGGTTGTTTCGTCGGGCTGGAGGGGGTTGCTGGGGCCACCGCCGGAGGGGCGGTTGAAGTTCCTGGTAAGCAACCCGATGATGGACTTCTTGCCCTGGCTCTTGTTGTAGACGTCGAACGCGACAGCGATGAGGAGGACAAGGCCCTTGATGATCTGGGTCAGGTCGGCGCCGACGCCAAGGAGCTGGAGGCCGTTGTTCAGGACGGCCATGACCAGGCCACCGATGATGGATCCGACCACGGTGCCGACGCCGCCGGTCACTGCCGCGCCGCCGATGAAGACGGCGGCGATGGCGTCAAGTTCCCAGCCGACGCCGTCGAAAGGACCTGAAGCGGTGGACCGGCCGACGAAGATCATGCCGGCCAGGCCGGCCAGGATGGACATGTTCATCATGACCAGGAAGTTGACCTTCTTGGACTGGACGCCGGACAGCTCGGCTGCGTGCCGGTTGCCACCCACGGCGTAGACATGGCGGCCAAGGATGGTGCGGGAGGAGATGAAGCCGTAGAGCAGGACCAGGACGGCGAGGATGAGGCCGGGGATGGGGAAGGAGGTGCCCGGGCGGCCGGTTGCGAACAGGTAGGTGGCGTAGAGGATGGCTCCGGCAATCAGGACCAGCTTCAGCGCGGTGACCCACATTTCCGGCACTTCCGCGCCCAGGGCCTTGGCCCGCGCACGGGAGCGGAGCTCGCCCCACACCACGAAGGCGGCGGCGGCGATGCCGAGAAGGAGGGTCAGGTTGTTGAAGCCGGTGTCTGGGCCAACCTCCGGAAGGTAGCCTGCGCCGAGGTACTGGAAATCATTGGGAACCGGGATGGTGTTCGACTTGCCGACGAACTGGTTGAAGCCGCGGAACAGGAGCATGCCGGCCAGCGTCACGATGAAGGCGGGAATTCCCACATACGCCGTCCACCAGCCTTGCCAGGCGCCGATCAGGGCACCCAGGAGCAGCCCGAGCAGGACGCCGGCGTACCAGGGGATGCCCCAGTCGCGGATGGCGAGGGCAACGGTGACGCCAACGAATGCCGCCACCGAACCGACGGAGAGGTCGATGTGCCCGGCAATGATGACCAGGACCATGCCGATGGCCAGGATCAGGATGTAGGAGTTGCCGTTGAAGAGGTTGATGACGTTGCCGGGCGTAAGGGTCCGGCCTTCGGTGGCGATCTGGAAGAAGATGATCAGTGCCACCAGGGCGAAGATCATGCCGAATTGGCGGCTGTTGCCGCCAAACAGCTTCTTGAGGGCGTTCATGGTGTTCAGTCCTTGTGTCCGGAAGGTTCTGGATGGTCCAGAGGGTCAGGCGGCTTTTCGTGCGGAGGTCATCAGCTTCATCAGGCTTTCCTGGCTGGCCTCCTCTTTGGTCAGGACACCGGTGATGGCGCCTTCGAAGATGGTGTAGATGCGGTCGGACAGGCCCAGGAGTTCGGGGAGCTCCGAGGAAATGACGATCACTCCCTTGCCCTGGTTGGCGAGCTGCTGGATGATTCCGTAGATCTCGTACTTGGCGCCCACATCGATACCGCGGGTAGGTTCGTCAAGGATCAGCAGGTCCGGATCGGTGAACATCCACTTGGCCAGGACTACCTTTTGCTGGTTGCCGCCGGAGAGCTTGGCAACGCCTTCCTCGACCGTCGGGGTCTTGGTGCGCAGCGACTTGCGGTACTGCTCAGCCACGGTGAATTCCTGGTTGCGGTCGACGACCGAATTGCGGCTGATCTTCCTGAGGTTTGCTGCCACGGTGGTGGTCTTGATGTCGTCCAGCAGGTTCAAGCCCAGCGACTTGCGGTCCTCGGTCACGTAGCCAAGCCCGGCGTCGATTGCTTGCCGGACGTTCTTGAGGACCACCTCCTTGCCGTCCTTATATATGTGCCCGTTGATGAAGCGGCCGTAGGAGCGGCCGAAGACCGAGCGTGCCAGTTCAGTGCGGCCGGCCCCCATGAGGCCGGCGAACCCGACGATTTCGCCGCGGCGGACGAAGAAGCTGGAGTTTTTGCACACCAGCCGGTCCTGGACGTTGGGGTGTCCCACGGTCCAGTCCTTGACCTCGAAAAACACCTCGCCGATCTTGGGGGTGTGGTCCGGGAACCGGGATTCCAGCGTCCTGCCCACCATGCCCTTGATAATCCGGTCCTCGTCCACGCCGTCGGCTTTGACGTTCAGGGTTTCGATCGATTTGCCGTCGCGGATGATGGTGATGGAATCGGCGATCTGCTCAATCTCGTTCAGCTTGTGGGAAATGATGATGGACGTGATGCCTTTGGCTTTCAGGCCCAGCATCAGGTCCAGCAGGTGCTGGGAGTCTGATTCGTTGAGGGCCGCGGTGGGTTCGTCCAGGATCAGGATCTTGACCGACTTGTTCAGGGCTTTGGCGATTTCCACCAGCTGCTGCTTGCCGACGCCGATTTCCTTGATGGGGGTGTCGGGATCCTCTCGGAGTCCCACGCGGGCCAGCAGGTCCAGGGAGCGCAGCCGGGCCTCGGACCAGTCGATGACACCGCGCTTGGTGGGTTCGTTGCCCAGGAAGATGTTTTCCATGATGGACAGTTCCGGGATCAGCGCGAGTTCCTGGTGGATGATCACGATGCCGGCGTGTTCGCTGGCCCGGATGTCCCGGAACTGCTGGACCTGTCCCTGGTAGACGATGTCGCCGTCGTAGCTTCCGTGCGGGTAGACACCGGACAGGACCTTCATCAGCGTGGACTTGCCGGCCCCGTTCTCGCCGCAGATTGCGTGGATTTCACCCGCCTTCACCCGCAGGTTCACATCCGACAAAGCTTTTACGCCGGGGAATTCTTTCGTGATGGAGCGCATCTCCAGGATGATCGGCTCCGCTTGCGTGGCCTGGGACGTCATGTGCCCTAACCCTCCAATGCAATGACTTCTTTGTCCGGCCGGCAAAGCGCAGGGCCGTCTGGGGAAAAGTAAACTAGCTCACACCGATTGTCGTCAAGTCTTTAACGCAATTGGGGGATAACGAAACGGTCTAGGTCTTACGGATTCCGGCGTGCTGGAAGACCAGGGCGGCAGCGCCGAGCGCCTCTGCGCGGTCCCCGAGCGAAGACATGGTGAGTGTGGTGGTCTCGCCGATGACGGGGACCGCGTGCCGGACGAGGCCGCGCCGGATGGGCTCGAGCAGGATGTCACCCAGCCCCGCCAGCGGGCCTCCCACGACGATGACTTCCGGGTTGATCAGGTTCGCCACGTTCCCCAGCGCCCGGCCCACGGAAAGGCCTGCGTCGTCGACCACGCGCAAGGTGGCGGGGTCCCTGTTCAGGGCCTTCCGAACGATGTCCGCCGGTGTCAGCGGCCGGTCCTCGCCCCGGCTGAGGAGTTCGATCATGGTGGTTGTGGAGGCGATGGTTTCCAGGCAGCCGCGGTTCCCGCAGCGGCATACCAGCCCCTGCTCGTGGATGGTTGCGTGGCCGATCTCGCCGGTGATTCCAACGTTTCCGTAGTAGGGGGCGCCGTTGAGGATGAGCCCGGCGCCGATGCCCGAACCGATCTTCAGGAACAGTAGGTTGCTGACCCCGGTGTGCTGACCCCACGTCACCTCCGACCAGGCACCCAGGTTGGCGTCGTTGTCAATGAACACGGGGATTTCCAAGGTCTCTTCAAGGTGCTGCAGGATGTTGATCCCCACCCATTCAGGAAGGATGGCGCCCTGAGCGACCGTGCCGGTGCGGCGGTCTATGGGCCCCGGAATCCCGACGCCGGCGCCCACTACGGCCGACCGGTCAATGCCGCTTTCCAGCAGCAGTTTTTCCAGCAGTGCCACCGCCGCCTGGATCCCTTCCTCGGCCTGGTGGCCCAGTGGCAGCATCACGGATTCCTCCGCGATGACGTGGTAGCTGAGGGAGGCCAGGACCACGCGGAGATGGCGCCTGCCGAAGTCAATGCCGACGGCGACCGCGCCGTTGCTGTTGAGCCGGACATTGAGGGCCCGGCGGCCTGAGCTGGTAATCGGTTCCGTGGACGCGAGCCCGGAATCCAGCATGATCTTGACGATGTTGGACACTGTCGCCGTGGACAGGCCCGTCTGCCGGGCGAGCTCCGCCTGCGTGGATGGGCCGCCCATCAGGCTCTCGATGATCCGTTGCTGGTTGAGCTGCCGCAGGGCGGATTGTGAGCCCGGATTTTTGGGCTTGCTCCTCGTTGAGCGCGGGGTTGCGGACATGCTAAGAACATTGCCCTATCGTCCGTATTGGAGTCAAGAAGTTAACGCAAGGGCGGTACGCGAGTAATCCATGCTGACCAGGACGATTCGACCGGGGCTGCCCGTTTCCCGGTGCAAATGGCCCGCTCCCGCCATGCACTTCATGGCTAGGCTGAGGTGAAGAGGCCCGGATGGCGGCCATTCCAAAGATGGAAGGTGATACAGGTGCTGTTGGCGCTCCTGCAGGCAAATTCTGCGGTCCTTGATGTGGAGGCGAATTGCGCCGCCCTTGAGGAAGCGGCCCGGGAGGCAGCGGCAGCGGGGGCGGCCGTGCTGGTCACCCCTGAGCTCTTCCCGGTCGGCTATGCGCCCCGCGTCGTCCGGGCGCAGCTGGACCCGGCGCTTCTTCCCGGGCTCCGGGACAGGCTCGCGGGGATCGCGCGACGCCACGGGATCGGACTGGTATACAGCCTTCCCAGGGTGACTGCCGGAGGCTGGCAGATCAGTGCGACGCTGCTGGACCATGTCGGGATCCCGTTGCTCGAGTACGGCAAAGTCCACCTGTTTGGCCCGGACGAGCGCGCCGCCTTTGTCCCGGCCGGGGAGAGGCCCGCCGTCGTGGACTTCCTGGGACTGCAAACATCCATAGTGATCTGCTATGACGTCGAATTCCCGGAGGCGGTGCGCGCCGCGGCCACCGGCGGGGCGGAACTGCTCCTGGTTCCCACTGCGCTGGCCCACGGGTTCGACGACGTCCCACAGGTTCTTCTGCGGGCGCGGGCACTTGAGAGCCAGCTGACCATCGCCTATGCCAACCACTCCGGGGTGGAGGACGGCTGCAGGTTCCTTGGCGGCAGCGTCATCGCCGGGCCGGACGGCAAGCTGCTGGCAGCCGCCGGTGACGGCCCGCAGTTGCTCCTCGCCGAGGTGGACCCGGATGCGGCCCGCCGTGAGCGGTCGATCGTGCCGTACCTTGAGGAACGGCGTCCGGACCTTTACCGCGCCTGGGACGTCCAGGCTCCCTGAAGCTCCTTGTCCGATAGCGGGGCGGCGGCGCCGGCGAACTGCAGGGCAATCCAGAGCTCAGCCCGGGTCGACGCCGCTGCGAGGTCCAATCCCAGCAGTTCCGCCAGCGCATTGACCTGCCGCCGGACGCTGTTCCGGTGGAGTCCGAGGTCCTTGGCAGTCGCGTCCCAGTTGCCGTTGGCGGCGAGCCACGACCGCAGAACCTGGAGCTGGGCATCCCGGCGCTCAGGTTCGAGCGCCAGGACCGGCGCCAGCAGGCGGGCAGCCAGCATGGTGCCCGCCTCGCTGCCGAGAAGCCCGGTGACGGACCACGTCACTTCTTCCTCCCGGACCGTCGTGCCGCTGCCCTGCACCCGCGGGCGCAGGGCCGAGGCGCTCCGGTAGGCCGCAGCCAGTCCGGGCAGTTCGGTGGGCCGGCCCACCACGAGCCGCCAGCCCAACTGTTCCACCTCCGCCAGCAGCTGGTCATCCACCTTCAGCCGCGTTACAGCCGCGAAGCCGTACCCGGTGAGCTCCACCATCTTTGTGTCGAACAGCCGGCGCCACTGGAGCAGGCCGCGCACGGGTCCGTCACCGGCGGCCGTTCCTTCCGGCCGGATCCCGAGGACAACACGGACCTGGCCGGTCCGCGTGCCGGCAACGCTTTGGGCCAGCAGGTCACGCAGCGTGTTCAGTTCGCCGGCCTTTCCGCCTGCCAGGCTCTCCGGGTGCAGCAGCAGTGCTGTGGCCAGCTGGCTTGGGGCCAGAGATCCGCTGGTGCGTTGGCGGACCAGGAGTTCCAGCAGTCCCACCACCGAGGAAACCATACTGTTCTGGGCCGGCGTCAATGGTCTGTCCGCGCCCAGCACCAGCCCGCCCAGTGTCGCGTCGCGGCTGCTCCGCAACGGATGGCCGAAGACCAGGGCGGAGCCGGGTGTGTCGAAGCCGTCGGTTTCCAAACGCGGGCCGCTGCCGGCGAGGAGCCTCCTGACCAGTGGCTGGAGGGCAGAAAGGTCGACGGCGGCGCCCGCCCGGGCGCGCGCCTTGCCGTCGGCGCCCACCAGCACAGCCCAGGCGGGGACACGCTGGGTGAGTGCCGCCAGCAGTTCGTGCTCCGGCCGGGCCGACAGGACGGCCCGCATCAGATGCCGGTTGGTCTCGGCCAGCTGCCGGAACACCCGGGCGTTGCCGGATTCCAGGAGCTTGGAAAACTCGAGGCCCAGTGCGGCGAAGGGGATGCTGGCGGGTACCTCCACCAGGGTAAGTCCGTGGATCCGGCAGGCGGACACCAGCTCATCCGGTACCGCAGTGAAATAGGGCTCCAGGCCGAACCCCAATGCCGCGACCCCCGCCTTCACGAGCCGGCGGACGTAATCGTCGGCAACAGCCGCCGTGCCGGTTCCGCTGCCACCAGAGGCCGCGGCGTCATGGTCCGGGCCGCCGCCACTGCGGAAGGGCAAACCCGCAGTCAGCACAAACTCACCATCCAGCAGGTATGGAGTGGGGTCCTCCAGTTCGCTCGGTTCCACCCACCGGAGCGGCACGCTGCCGTTCCCGGCGTCGTGAAGCATGCTTACTCCGGCGGGCAGCGATGCCAGGAACCCGCCGAGCGTCACAGCGTCCAGCTCTGCAGGCTGCACGCCTCCGCCGTCGACGTGCTCTGGTGCAATGCGTCTCATGACTGAAGACTATAGGTCACTTTGCACATCTTGAGATGCCGCTCACACACCTACGCTGGGTGAGGGGAAACCAGTCCAACCACCCACCGACATGAACGGACGTCAACGATGACTGTGCCAACACTTTCCGGCGAGGCGGCCAGCCGCCGCGCAGGCCGGCCGACCCTCGGCGCGCAACTGCTCCGCCGCAAGCCAATCGCCCAGATGGTCGGCGAAGCGGAGACAGGCCAGGGCGGACCACGATTGGTCCGGAGCTTCGGTGTCCTGCAGCTGACCATGATTTCCGTCGGCGCGACCCTGGGCACCGGCATCCTGGTGATCCTGGGGGAGTCCGTTCCGCTGGCCGGGCCGGCCATCTGGATCTCCTTCGCCATCGCGGGCCTTGCCGCGCTGCTGTCTGCCGTTTCGTACGCGGAAATGGCGGGGCTGGTGCCGGTGGCAGGGTCCAGCTACTCCTACACCTACGCCACCATGGGTGAGGGCATGGCCTGGATCTGCGGCTGGTGCCTGGTCCTGGAGTATGCGGTGTCCGTGGCGGCTGTTGCCGTGGGAGCCGGCCAATACGTTAACGAGACACTGGCGGTGTTTGGCTCCGTGCTGCCCGACGCTTTCTCCCAGCCACCGGGTGACGGCGGCGTGGTCAACATCCCCGCCATGGTCATCGTGGTGCTGGCCACCATCCTCCTGGTGCGCGGTGCCAGGGAAAGCGCCTGGATCAACACGTCCATTGTGGTGGTCAAGGTCGGGATCCTGGTGTTCTTTTGCGCCGTGGCGTTTACCGCCTTCAACGCCGGCAACTTCGAGCCGCTGCTTCCAATGGGCGCCGCCGGAGTCTCCGCTGCAGCCTCCCGGGTCTTCTTCTCCTACATCGGCTTCGACGCAGCCTCCACCGCCGGAGAGGAAGCCCGCAACCCGAAGCGGGACCTGCCGCGCGCCATCATGCTTTCCATGCTGATCGTCACCACCATCTACGTCCTCGTGGCCGTGGCCGCCATCGGCGCCCGCCCCTGGGGCTGGTTCGACGGGACCGAGGCGGCACTGGTGAAAATCCTCGAAGAAACCACGGGGCAGCCCTGGATCGCGCTGGTCTTCGCGGTCGGCGCTGTACTGGCCATCGCCAGCATCGTCCTGACCGTCCTCTACGGCCAGACCCGCATCCTGCTGTCCATGTCCCGGGACGGCCTCATCCCTGCAATCTTCGGCCGCGTCTCCCGCCGGACCGGAACCCCTGTTGCCGGGACCCTCCTGGTCGGCACCGCCGTCGCCCTGACCGCCGGGCTGGTGCCGCTGGGCGCGCTCGCGGATGCCACGAGCATCGGCACCCTGTTTGCGTTCGCACTGGTGAACGTTGCGGTGATCTACCTCCGCCGCTCCCGGCCCGAACTGGAACGGACGTTCCGGGTGCCGCTGTTCCCGCTCACCCCAATCCTGGGTGCGCTGATGTGCGGCTACCTCATGTACAACCTCGGCGCCGACACCTGGGTGACTTTCGCCGCCTGGATGCTGGTGGGCCTCGCTGCCTACTTCGGCTATGGCCGCCGCAATTCCCGGGTGGCGGCGCTCGGCAACGAGGAATACCTTGAATTGTCGGCCCGGTCCGTCACGCCCCAGGCTGCGAAGTCCTGACCGCGCGCAACTTCCGCAACACCGCCCGAACCAACCACTAAGGCAGACACTCCATGACCATCGCCACCGAACTTCCGGCCTCGGACCCGTCCAGCACTTCGACGCTGGCGGAGAAGGCTCCACGGCGCCCGGAGGAGCAGACGGCTCCCATCACCATGCTCAACCCGGACTTTCCGTTCAGCTACGACCACTACCTGGCCCATCCAGGCGGACTGGGGTCCGTTCCGGAGCACATGCTGGGCACTGAGGTTGCCGTCATTGGTGCGGGACTGTCCGGCCTGGTCACAGCCTATGAACTGATGAAACTGGGGTTGCGGCCTGTTGTGTACGAAGCTGACCGGATCGGCGGCCGCCTCCGCACCGCGGCTTTCCCTGCTGCGCCCGGCGTGGTGGCTGACCTGGGCGGCATGCGGTTCCCCGTTTCCGGCAAGGCCTTCTACCACTACGTCGACTTGCTCGGGCTGGAGACCCAGGACTTTCCCAACCCCCTGGCCGAGGCCACGTCCAGCACGGTGATCGAACTCGCCGGCCAAAAGCATTACGCGGAGAAGCCCACCGACCTTCCACCGTTCTTCCGTGAAGTCGCCGACGCCTGGAAGGCGGCGGTCAACGACGGCGCCAGGTTCGGCGAGATGCAGGACGCGATCCGGGCCCGGGACACCGCCCGGATTAAGGAGCTCTGGAACGAGCTGCTGCCGCTCATGGACGAGCAGACTTTCTACGGCTTCATCGCCGCCAGCGAGTCCTTCAAAAAGGCTGGCTTCGCCCACCGGGAGGCGTTCGGCCAGGTGGGCTTCGGCACCGGCGGGTGGGACACCGACTTCCCGAACTCCATCCTGGAGATCCTCCGGGTGGTCTACACGGATGCGGACGACCAGCACCGCCTCATCCGCGGGGGAGCGCAACGGCTGCCCGAGGCACTGTGGCAGCACGCGCCGTCGGACATAAAACACTGGCCGGAGGGCACCTCGCTGGCGTCGCTGCACGCCGGCTCGCCGCGCGGCGCCGTGGGGAAGATCAGCCGGGACCCGGACGGCAACCTGCGCGTCCGGGAACGGTGGGGCCGCGAGGCCAGCTACCCGGCCGTCGTCACCACGTGCCAGTCCTGGCTGTTGTCCACCCGGATCCACACCGAGGAAGCGCTGTTCCCCGCGGAGCTCTGGACCGCCATGGAGAAATCGCACTACATGCAGTCCTCCAAGACGTTCGTCATGGTGGACCGGCCGTTCTGGAAGGACATTGACCCCGAAACCGGCCACGAGGTTTTGTCCATGACCCTGACTGACAGGCTGAACCGGGCAACGTACCTGCTGGACAACGGCCCCGACCAGCCCGCCGTCATCCTGCTGTCCTACACCTGGAACGACGACGCCCTGAAGTGGCTCGCCCTCGACGCCGACGAACGGGTGGAACTCATGCTGCATTCGCTGGAGCAGATTTACCCGGGCGTGGATATCGCCAGCCACATCGTGGGCCAGCCCATCACCGTGTCCTGGGAGGCGGACCCCAACTTCATGGGCGCCTTCAAGGCCAACCTGCCCGGCCACTACCGCTACCAGCAGCGGCTGTTCACGCACTTTAAGCAGGACAGGCTGCCCGAGTCCCAGCGTGGCATCTTCCTGGCCGGCGACGACGTCTCCTTCACCGCCGGGTGGGCCGAAGGGGCTGTCACCACAGGGTTGAATGCCGTGTGGGGCGTGGTCAACCACCTCGGCGGCACATCCGCCCCCGGCAATCCAGGCCCCGGCGACCTGCTGGACGAGTACGGTCCGGTCAGTCTGGACTAGGCGTGCAGCTCGCGGTGTTGCGCCGCGAGCTCCACGTACCGCGCCGCGTTGGCGCGCACGCCGTCGTACTCCTCATCGGTGAGCTGGCGGCGGACCTTGGCCGGTACGCCCGCCACGAGCGAGCGGGGCGGCACAACGGTTCCTTCGAGGACAACGGCGCCGGCGGCCACGAGCGAGCCGGCGCCGATCACCGCGCCGTTGAGGATGGTGGCGCCCATGCCCACCAGGCAGTCGTCCTCCACCGTGCAGCCGTGTACGACTGCGGCGTGCCCCACGCTCACGCGTTCGCCCACCGTGCAGGGGAAGCCGGGGTCGGCGTGCAGCACCACGTTGTCCTGCAGGTTGCTGCCCGCGCCGACGGTGATGGCCGCGGTGTCGGCCCGGACCGAGACGCCGTAGAAGGCGCTCGATTCCGGCCCGAGAGTGGCGTTGCCGATGACCGATGCGGTCGGGGCGATGAATGCTGATTCGTGGACTGCCGGGGTGCTGCCGGCAAAGGGGTACAGGGGTGCCATGGCAACACCCTAAGCCACCCCTGCACCCGGCGGCCTGGGTGCCGCTATGTGACCGGCGGTGCTTGCGGTGCTGGCGGGGTGCGGAGGACCAGGAACTGGTAGTGCTGGGTCCAGGCGCCGCGCCCCGGACCGGACTCGTCGCCGGTGCCCTCCGGCCAGGTGCGGAAGTGCTCCACCTCCCCGTGTGCGCCGAAGATCCTCCGGACCGCGGCGTCGCTGCGCCTGCTGAAGAAGCGGCGCGGCTCGTCGTCGTCCTCCGGATTCAGCACCTCTTCGTCCGGGCCGGACCAGAGCCCGACGGCGACCGGCGCCCTCGGAGCGCACACCCGTACCAGCTCATTAACGACGCCGTGGATCCGGCTGTTGGGCACGTGCAGCAGGGTGCTCATGGTCCAGGCCGCCGTAAACGAGCCGCCAGGGAACGGGAGGTTCCGCCCGCTGGCCACGCTGGCGTCCAGTCCTTTTGCGCGGGCCAGGCGCACGCTCTCGCCTGACAGGTCCACGCCGCAGTAGTGCAGCCCGGCACGGACGAACGCGAGGCCCTCGTCGCCGGTGCCGCAACCGAGTTCCAACACCGAGTGCCGGTGTTCATCCTTCAGCAGCCGGATAAACCAGTCGAGGCATTCGACGCGGTGGCGCGTGTGGGACCGGATGTTCGGCAGCGCTGCGTGCCGGTCGTAGAACAAGGCGAGATCCGCCTCGTGGTCCAGCGGATCAGGGTTGCCGTGCATGGCTTCACCCTAAGCCACCCCCGCACCCAACTGAGTAGCAGTAGTTGTCGTTTTGGGGACCCAAAACGACAACTACTGCTGTTTAGTTGAAGACCACTGTGCGGTTGCCGTCCAGCAGCACCCGGTGCTCGGCGTGCCACTGCACGGCCTGGACCAGCGTGCGGCCTTCCACGTCGCGGCCCATCTGCACGAACTGTTCAGGTGTGCGGGCGTGGTCGACGCGGATGACCTCCTGCTCGATGATCGGCCCCTCGTCCAGGGCAGCGGTGACGTAGTGCGCGGTGGCACCGATGAGCTTGACGCCCCGGGCATGGGCCTGGTGGTAGGGCTTGGCGCCCTTGAAGGAGGGCAGGAACGAGTGGTGGATATTGATGGCCTTGCCCGTCAGTTCGGTGCAGAGTTCATCCGACAGGATCTGCATGTACCGGGCGAGGACCGTCAGTTCGATATCGTGCTCGGCAATCAGGGCGCGCAGCTTGTCCTCGGCCTGCGCCTTGGTGTCTTTGGTCACGGGGATGTAGTGGAACGGGATGCCGTAGAACTCGGCGAGGCCCGCGAGGTCCTGGTGGTTCGACACGATGGCGGGGATCTCGATGGGAAGCGTCCCGGAGCGCTGCTGGAACAGCAGGTCGTTGAGGCAGTGGGCGGAGGTGCTGGCCATGACCAGGGTCCGTACTTTCTGGCCAACTGCGTGCAGGCCCCACTGCATCGAGAATGCTTCGGCAACGGGCTCCAGGGCGGCACGCAGGCTTGCCGCGGATGCAGCGGTGTCCACCTCAACACGCATAAAGAAGTTTCCGGTGGCGGGGCTGCCGTACTGCTGGGAATCGGTGATGTTGCAGCCTGACTCCAGCAGGGCGCCGGCCACCGCGTGGACGATTCCGGGGCGGTCCGGGCAGGACAGGGTTACTACATAGGCTCGGTTCAGCTGCTCTTCACTCACGCGTAATAGCCTACCCGCGCGGAAGGGGCCGGTTTTGGTAGGCTGGATGGGTCGCAACTGGCGTTGGGTGGCTAACCACCAGGGAGCGGCAATCACGAAGACCACGGATCGTACGCCTGGGCCGAGGGTCATGTTTTGCCGGAAGTGGAGCTGCGCAGCGTCAGTGCTGCGATTCCATGGCCGCGCTTTCGTCCCCGTTCATCAAGGCGGTACGAAGACGCGCCAGCCGGTAGCCTGACCTAAGCAGTGCCCGTCCCTAGCCAGGAGTTCTCCGTGACTACTACAGCCACAACAACAGACGTCAGCAACCAGCCGCTGGCCGAGCTCGACCCCGAAATCGCCGCAGTCCTGGACCAGGAGCTTGGCCGCCAGCGCGGCACCCTGGAAATGATTGCTTCCGAAAACTTCGCCCCCCGCGCCGTCATGGAAGCCCAGGGCTCCGTCCTCACCAACAAGTACGCCGAGGGCTACCCGGGCCGCCGCTACTACGGCGGCTGCGAATACGTCGACGTTGCCGAGCAGCTGGCCATCGACCGGGTGAAGGCACTGTTCGGCGCCGAGTTCGCCAACGTCCAGCCTCATTCCGGCGCGCAGGCGAACGCCGCCGCGCTGTCCGCAATGATCACCCCCGGCGACAAGATCCTGGGCCTGTCCCTGGCCCACGGCGGCCACCTGACCCACGGCATGAAGCTGAACTTCTCCGGCAAGCTCTATGAAGTGGCTGCCTACCAGGTCGAGGAAGACACCTTCCGCGTGGACATGGACAAGCTCCGCGAGCAGGCCATCAAGGAGAAGCCGCAGGTCATCATCGCCGGCTGGTCCGCCTACCCGCGCCACCTCGACTTCGCCGCGTTCCGCTCCATCGCCGATGAAGTCGGCGCGCTGCTCTGGACCGACATGGCGCACTTCGCCGGCCTGGTCGCCGCCGGACTGCACCCGAGCCCGGTGCCGCACTCCGACGTCGTCACCTCCACCGTGCACAAGACGCTCGCGGGCCCCCGCTCGGGCGTGATCCTGGCCAAGGAACAGTGGGCCAAGAAGCTGAACTCCAACGTGTTCCCGGGCCAGCAGGGCGGTCCGCTGATGCACGTCATCGCCGCCAAGGCCGTGGCCTTCAAGATCGCCGGCACCCAGGAATTCAAGGAGCGGCAGGAGCGCGTCCTGGAGGGCGCCCGCATCATCGCCGACCGCCTGAACCAGTCCGACGTTGCCGAGGCTGGCGTCTCCGTCCTCACCGGCGGCACCGATGTCCACCTGGTCCTCGTTGACCTGCGCAATTCCACGCTGGACGGCCAGCAGGCCGAAGACCTCCTGCACTCGGTGGGCATCACCGTCAACCGCAACGCCGTGCCGTTCGACCCCCGCCCGCCGATGGTCACCTCCGGCCTGCGGATCGGCACCCCGGCCCTGGCCACCCGCGGCTTCGGCGCCAACGAATTCACCGAGGTCGCCGAGATCATCGCCACCGCCCTCAAGGCAGGCACCGGCGCCGACGTCGAGGCCCTGCAGGCCCGCGTGGACAAGCTGGCAGCGGACTTCCCGCTCTACCCGCAGCACGAGCAGTGGTGACCGATGGCTGAAACCACCACCGCACAGATCCTCGACGGCAAGGCTACCGCCGCTGCCATCAAAGCCGAGCTGACCGAACGCGTGGCCGCACTCAAGGCCAAGGGCGTCACTCCCGGCATCGCCACTGTGCTCGTGGGCGCGGACCCTGCCTCGCAGCTGTACGTGTCCATGAAGCACAAGCAGTCTGTGCAGATCGGGATGAACTCGATCCAGCGCGAGCTTCCGGCGGACGCCACCCAGGAGCAGGTGGAGGCCCTCATTGACGAACTCAATGCGGACCCTGCCTGCCACGGGTACATCGTGCAGCTGCCGTTGCCCAAGCACCTGGACACGGACGCCATCCTGGAGCGCATCGACCCCGCCAAGGATGCCGACGGCCTGCACCCGACCAACCTGGGCCGGCTGGTGCTGAACGTCAACAACAAGATCACCACGCCCCTGCCGTGCACCCCGCGCGGGGTCATCGAGCTGCTGGAACGCAACGGGTACAGCCTGTCCGGCAAGCACGTTGTGGTGGTCGGCCGCGGCGTCACGATCGGGCGCTCGATCGGCCTGCTGCTCACCCGGCGTGAGGTCAACGCCACGGTGACCCTGACCCACACCGGCACGACCAACCTGTCGGAGCTGCTCCGGCAGGCCGACGTGATCGTTGGTGCGGCCGGCGTCAAGCACATCGTCAAGGCTGCTGACGTGAAGCCGGGCGCGGCGCTGCTGGACGTCGGGGTCACCCGCGAAACGGATCCGGAGACGGGCAAGAGCCGCGTCTACGGTGACATCGATCCCGCAGCCGCGGAGGTGGCCGGCTGGATATCGCCGAACCCCGGCGGCGTAGGACCCATGACCGTCGCGCTGCTGATGACCAACGTGGTCGAGGCTGCGGAACGCCAGGCAGGCATCGCCTAGGCGGTACCGCACAGCACGACGGCGGCGCGGCACCTTTCACAGGAATGGTGCCGCGCCGCCGTCGTCCGTTAATGCCCGGAACCGGAAGTGCCCTTCCACCTGCCCGGCAGCTCCACTAGTCTGCGAAGGGTGCACAACAAAGCCTTCCTGCCGTCCGGGCCCTGGACGGGCAGCCAGCCGCCGGGCGGTGCCGTCATCTCAGCCGAAAACCTGACCAAGAAGTACGGCGACGTGGCGGCCGTGGACGGCATCTCGTTCTCTGTTCCCGCGGGGGAATCCTTTGGACTGCTGGGCCCCAATGGCGCCGGCAAGTCCACCACGATGAAGATGATCGGCGGCGTCACCGGCCGCACCTCGGGCAGCCTCAGCATCATGGGCCTGGACCCGGATTCGCACGGTCCGGAAGTGCGCGCGCACCTTGGCGTTGTGCCGCAGCAGGACAACCTTGACGAGGAACTGCGCGTCCGGGACAACCTGCTGGTCTATGGCCGCTACTTCGGCCTGCCGATGAGCTACCTGCAGCCAAAGGCGGACGAGCTGCTTGAGTTCGCGCAGCTTGCGGACAAGGCCAAGGCCAAGGTGGACGCGCTCTCCGGCGGCATGAAGCGGCGGCTCACCATCGCCCGCTCCCTCATTAATGAGCCCCGCATCCTGCTGCTGGACGAACCCACCACCGGGCTGGACCCGCAGGCCCGGCACATCCTTTGGGACCGGCTGTTCCGGCTCAAGGAACAGGGCGTCACCCTGATCCTGACCACCCACTACATGGACGAGGCCGAACAGCTGTGCGACCGGCTCGTGGTGGTGGACAAAGGCAGGATCATGGCAGAAGGATCCCCGGCGCAGCTGATCCGCGCGCACTCCACCCGGGAGGTGGTGGAGCTGCGGTTCGGCTCGGAACGGAACGCCACCATCGGGGCGGAGCTCGGCGGTATCGGCGAACGGCTTGAGGTCCTGCCGGACCGTGTGCTGATCTACGCGGACGACGGCGAGGCCGCGCTTGAGCAGGTAGCGTCCCGCGGCCTGCGGCCGCTGACTTCGCTGGTGCGCCGGTCGTCGCTGGAGGACGTCTTCCTGCGGCTGACCGGGCGGAGCCTCATTGACTGATGAGGGGTTGACTGACGAGGGGCTGGCTGACGAGCGGGGCGTGCGCCCGCGGACGCTGCGGGCGCACAGTCCCCGGGTGGCAGCGGCGAAAGCCCGGCGCTGGGGAGCCTTCTACTACGCCGAGCAGGTGCTCCGCGTCATGAAGAACTACCGCTGGTCCATGCTGATGTACAGCGTCGGCCAGCCGGTGGCATACCTTTTCGCCATGGGGGTCGGGTTGGCCACCCTGGTTGATGCCCAGGGCGCCGCGGCGTTCGGCGGAGTCAGCTACCTCACGTTCATTGCCCCGGCATTGTTGGTGTCCGCGGCGGTGATGACGGCCGCCAACGAGTTCACGTTCCCGGTGATGGCCGGGTTCAAGTGGCGCCGCACCTACTTCGGCCCGCACGCCTCCCCGCTGGCGCCGGCGCAGATCGCAGCCGGGCACATCATGGCCGTAACGCTGCGGCTGTTCCTGCAGTCGGCCATCTACTTGGCAGCGGTGACGTTGTTTGGGGCTTCCCCGCACGGGTCGGCGTGGCTTAGCATCCTGGTGGCCACCCTGGCCGGGCTGTCCTTCGGGCTCCCGCTGATGGCATACTCCGCATCACTCACCGAGGACAAGGGGCAGTTCGCGCTGGTCATGCGGCTGGTGGTGATGCCGCTGTTCCTGTTCTCCGGAACGTTCTTCCCGCTGGACACCCTGCCGCCTGCCGTCCGCTGGATCGGCTGGATCTCGCCCATCTGGCACGGCACCGAGCTGGGCCGGGTGGTCAGCTACGGCTACCGCGAACCGGTACTGCTGACCCTGGTGCACGTCGCGGTCCTGGCGGGCCTCGCCGTAGCCGGCTGGGTGCTCACCAGGCGCCGGTTCGAGAAGAGGATGGGGCAATGAGCGTTGGCAGCCCGGACCGCTCAGCCGCCGCGGAAGCTGCACGCGGGAGGTCTTTCGGCCCCCTGTATTCACGCAACGCCCGTGCAGTGGTTTCCCGGGGGCTGATGGCCACCCGGAGCAGCAACTGGCTGGTGATGCTGTCCGGGTTCTTCGAGCCGGTCCTTTTCCTGGTGTCCATGGGTGTTGGCCTCGGGGCGATTGTGGGCACGGTTGAAGGGCCTGGCGGCGGGGAGATCAGCTACGCCGCGTATATTGCCCCCGCCCTGCTGGCCGTATCCGCGATGAACGGGGCAGTGTACGACTCCACCTGGAATGTCTTTTTCAAGATGCACTTCGCCAAGCTGTACCAGGGGATGCTGTACACCTCGCTGGGCCCGCTGGACGTTGCCCTGGGGGAGATCTTCCTCGCCCTGCTGCGTGGCATGCTCTACGCCACGGGATTTACCGCTGTGATGGGTCTAATGGGACTGGTCAGTTCGCCGTGGGCGCTCCTGATGGTTCCCGCCTCGGTGCTCATCGCGTTCGGGTTCGCCAGCATGGGTATGGGGATCACCAGCTTCCTGAAGACCTTCCAGCAGATGGACTGGATCAACTTCATCCTGCTGCCGATGTTCCTGTTCAGCGCTACGTTCTATCCGCTCAGCGTGTATCCGGAACCCATCCAGTGGTTCATCCAGGCCATGCCGCTGTGGCACGGAGTGGAACTGCTGCGACAGATCAGCGTGGGCACATTCACAGCCGCCACCCCGGTCCACATCGGCTACTACCTGGCGATGACCGCCGTCGGGATGCTCCTGACAACCCTCCGCCTGCGGAGCCTGTTCCTGAAGTAGCCCCCAACTAGGTCGCAGTAGTTGTCGTTTTGGGCCCTCAAAACGACAACTACTGCGACTCAGTTGGGAGAGGGGGCGGTATGTTCGCCGGGGGTGGAAGGGGACCGGAGCATACTCCGGCGTTTGAGAGAATGGAACCATGCAATCTCTGGGCAGCTCCAAGTCATCCTCCAAACCCGCCGGCGGATTTTCCATGTTCCGCATCAGCGGTCCCGGCCTGATGGTCCTGGTGACGGCATTCGTGGTCGCCGTCATCTTCGCGGCCAACCAGAACGACGTCGTGGGCTGGGTTGTTGCCGTCATCGCCGCCTTCTGGCTTGCACTCGCCTGCTTTGTGGTCTTCAGCATCCAGAAAGCCGCCAAAAAGGCCGGCGCGAAACTGACCGAAGCCCAGAACGCCTTCGCTGCCGGCCGCGCGCCGTCGTCGGCTGCTGACCACGGCGGAACCCGCGTGGTGTCCGAACGCAGCGAGGCCGACGAGGTCCGGGACCTCAAGCTGGACCACTCGTTCAAGATCGTCCAGGTCCAGGTCCGCGTGGTCGAAGACGAACGCGCCAAGGGAGCGGCAGCCAACCAGGACACCATCAACCGTGCCCTCGAAACCATCGAGATCACAGCCACCAACGCGCGGGACATGATCAAGTCCTCCGGAGGCAGCGGGGAGCCGGTCACCGGCACCATCATCGACTAGAGTGGAGCGGGTGAGCCCGGCATTGAAGAAAGACCACCTTCGCATCGCATCCGTCAACGTCAACGGCCTGAGGGCTGCCTACAAAAACGGAATGGCTGCCTGGCTGGAGCCGCGCGACGTTGACATCCTCTGCCTCCAGGAAGTCCGGGCCCCCGACGCGATCGTGCGCGAACTGCTGGGGGAAGGCTGGCACATCCTGCATGCCGAGGCGGAAGCCAAAGGCCGTGCCGGCGTGGCCATCGCCTCCCGGGAAGAGCCGCTCGCCACCCGGAACGGCATAGGGGATGACTACTTCGCCACCGCCGGACGCTGGGTTGAAGCCGACTTCCGCGTCAGCAACGCCGCAGGGGAGCGGGTGCAGTTGACCGTGGCCAGCGCCTACGTCCACTCCGGCGAGGTGGATACCCCCAAGCAGGTGGACAAGTACCGTTTCCTTGACGCCATGCACATCCGCCTGCCCGAGCTGGCCAAGCACAGCGACCACGCCCTGGTGGTGGGTGACCTCAACGTGGCCCACACACCCCGGGACATCCGCAACTGGAAGGGCAACCTCAAGAAGGCCGGCTTCCTGCCCGAGGAACGGGCCTACTTCGATGGGTTTTTCGGCGAAGACATTGGCTGGCACGACGTCCACCGCACCATGTCCGGGGACGTGGACGGGCCCTACACCTGGTGGTCCTGGCGCGGCAAAGCCTTCGACAACGACGCCGGCTGGCGCATTGACTACCACCTGGCAACGCCGGAACTCGCGTCCTCGGCGATCTCGGCCGTTGTGGACCGTGCCGCCACGTACGACACCCGCTTCTCCGACCACGCACCGCTGGTCGTCGATTACAAGCTCTAAGCCCGCAGCACCGAAAGTTACCCTCCCATGACTAGCCAGAACGCCACCGCCAAAAAGCGCATCCTCTCCGGCGCCAAGCCCACTGCCGACTCGCTGCACCTGGGCAACTACATCGGCGCCGTCCGCAATTGGGTGGACATGCAGGCGGAGTACGACGCCGTCTTCTTTATCCCGGACCTGCACGCCATCACCGTGGACTTCGATCCGACGGAGCTGGCCAGGCGTACCCGGATTGTCGCCGCCCAGTACATCGCGGCGGGCATCGACCCGGACAAGAGCATCTTCTTTGTCCAGTCCCACGTACCCGAGCATGCCCAGCTTGCGTGGGCATTGAACTGCATCACCGGCTTCGGCGAAGCGTCCCGGATGACCCAGTTCAAGGACAAGACCCAGAAGTCCGGCGCGGACGCCGCCACCCTGGGCCTGTTCGCCTACCCCACCCTGATGGCGGCGGATATCCTGCTGTACCAGACTGACCTGGTGCCGGTGGGCGAGGACCAGCGCCAGCACCTGGAGCTGACCCGCAACCTGGCCCAGCGGTTCAACACCAGGTTCGGTGCCACCTTCACCGTTCCGGAGGCGACCATCGTCAAGGAAAGCGCAAAGATCTACGACCTCCAGAACCCCAGCGCCAAGATGTCCAAGACCGGCGAATCGCCGAACGGGGCCATCCAGCTGCTGGAAGACCCCAAGATCGCCGCGAAGCGCATCAAGTCGGCGGTCACCGATGCCGGCACGGATATCAGGTTCGATCCGGAAGAGAAGCCGGGTGTGTCCAACCTGCTGACCATCTACTCATCGCTGACCGGCAAGTCAGTGGCGGAGCTGGAAGCCGAGTACCAGGGCAAGATGTACGGCCACCTGAAGGTTGACCTCGCCGAGGTGGTGGTCGAGTTCGTCACCCCGCTGCGGAACCGGACCAACGAGCTGATGGCTGACCCCGCCGAGCTTGACCGGCTCCTGGCGTCAGGAGCAGAACGCGCCCGCGGGATCGCCTCGGTCACCCTGGGCCAGGTGTACGAGCGCATGGGCTTCCTGCCGTCCCTCAGCCTCGCTGGAGTCCGCTAGCGCCATGGGTTCCAGCGTAGGCGTCATCCTGGGGTTCCCGCCTCACATCGCCGAGGAGCTGCAGCGCTGGCGGGCGTCCTTCGGCGACCCGCTGGCGTACGTGGTGCCCGCGCACATCACGCTCGTTACAACCACGCCCACCCACGACTGGGAGGCCACCCGTGAACATGTCCGGGAGGTTGCGCGCCGGCAAAGCCCCTTTATGGTGACCATCGCCGGGACCGGAACGTTCCGGCCTGTGTCGCCGGTGGTCTTCATCAACGTCGAGCAGGGCTTCGACGAATGTGTTGAACTGCACGAGAGGCTGCAGCAGGGCCCGCTGCAGCGTGAACTTCCCTTCGCATACCATCCCCACGTCACCATCGCCCACGATGTTGCCGCCGAAAGCCTGGACGAGGCCGAAACGGCGCTGAAGAACTACAGGGCCACCTTCCCCGTGGTTAGCATGGGACTCTACGAGCACGATGCCGACGGCATATGGCAGCTACGGGAAGAGCTGGACTTTGGGACCGAAACTGATAACGACGCCGGCACAAGATTCGCGGAAGCAGCCGCGGAAGCAGCCGCAGAAGCAGGCGGAGCAGCAGCCTCTTCCCACTGAGCGCGCCCGCCTGAAACTGGCCGTTATCCAGAAGCGGATGGAGTGGGGCAAGGCACGCAGGTCGGGCGGTAGCCCCTTCCCGGCCCTGATGGCGATGTTCCAGTGGCTCAGTGCCCGCATCAACGTCCTGCGCCCCGTGCGGGCCTTCCGGCACTACAGCATCCAGCGGGGGCCGCTGATGAGCGCCGGGATCGGCTTCAATATGTTCTTCTCCATCACCGGCCTGCTCACCACCGGGTTTTCCATTGCAGGCCTGGTGCTGCGCGGCCAGCCTGTCCTGCTGGACACCATCGTCACCAGCGTGGCCCAGAGCGCTCCGGGCCTCCTGAAGGTGGACGGCGGTGAAGGCCTGGTTGACCCCCGGGAGATGCTCAACCCGGACGGGCTCGGCTGGACCGCGGTCATCGGTTCACTGGTCACGATCGTCACGTCGCTGCGCTGGATCTCCGGCATCCGGGACGGGCTCCGCGGGGTACTGGACCTGCCTCCGCTGCTGGTGAACCCCATCGTGCTGAAACTGCGCGACGCCGGCATCCTCCTCCTGCTGGGCGTGGCCCTGGTCATCAGTGCGGGTGCGTCGCTGGTCTTCGGCACGGCGGCCCAGTGGGTGGCGGATTTCCTGCAGCTCAGCGACGCCGTCGCCGGTCCGCTGACCACTTCCATCAAGATCTCGGTGCCGCTTGTGCTTGGCTGGGTGACGGCGTTCGTCATGTACCGGCTGGCGGCCGGCCTGAAACTGTCCCGAAGGGCCCTGCTGGAAGGCACCCTCCTCGCGGCCGTCGGCACCACAGTGCTGCAGATCTTCAGCACGGAATTGCTGGCGGGCGCCGGCCGCAACCCTATCCTGGCCTCTTTCGCGATCATCATCGGGCTGCTGATCTGGTTCAACCTCGTCAGCCAGGTGTACCTGGTTTCGGCCGGTTGGGCCGCGGTGCGGGAGGCCGACCTGCAGGCGCCAGGGTCGGCTGACGACAAACCCAGGTGGGGTGCCCGGCAGGTCCAGCCCGGCAAGGTGCCGGCCCACGATTCCGGTGCCTCTGCCCGGCGCCGGGATCTTGGCAGGCCAGCCCGTCCCTGACGGGTCAGGAGGGGTGGCCGGCGTCGAGGTACTGGTCGGCCCAGGCAGCGATGATTCGTCCCGCGCGGGCAGCCTGGCCCTTACCGGTCAGCAGGTGGTCGCTGCCCTCAAGGGACACGAAGTTCCGGGGGTGGCGGGCCGTCTGGAAGATGGTGCTGGCGTTTTCGATCCCCACGGTGTTGTCGGTGGGGGAGTGGAGCACCATCAGCGGCTTGTGCAGCTGCCGGATGCAGTCGGTCAGGTCGGCGTTCTCAAGGTCCTCCACGAAGTGCTTCCGGATCTCCACGCGTTTGCCGCCCAGGTCCACTTCCGCAGCGCCCTCGCTCAGGATCTTGTCCAAGGCCGCGTCGAAGACGTGGGCCACGTGCTTGGGGGAGAACGGGGCGCCCACCGTTGCAACGGCGTCGAGCTCCGGAATCTCACGCGCGGCAGCCAGCACGGCCGCGCCGCCGAAGGAGTGACCGACCAGCAGCGAGATCGCCTTGCCCTGGCTGCGCATGAACTCGGCCGCCTTGACCGTGTCCGCCACCTTGTGGCTGAAGGATCCGGCCGACCATTCGCCGGCTGACCCGCCCAGCCCCAGGTTGTCGAAGCGCAGCATGCCCACCCCGCTGTCGGCCAGTGCCTTGCACATCCGGGACGCCGACGGCGAGTCCTTGCCCAGGGTGAAGCCGTGCGAGAAGACACCCCAGCCCTTCACCGGACCCTCAGGAATGTCGATGATGCCGGAGAGCAGCTCTCCAGTGGAGCCGGTGAAGGAAACCTTTTCGGAGCGGGACACGGCGTCCCCTTTCTCTTATTGCCGGGGGATTGATACGGAAATGACGACGGCGCCGCCCACCGTACGTTGTCCGTACAAGGTGAGCGACGCCGTCGGCTGTTGTATCTGTTGTTGAACGTGCTTAGATCTTGCGGGAAAGGATGGCCTGCTTGACCTCGGCGATGGCTTGGGTCACCTGGATGCCGCGGGGGCATGCCTCGGAGCAGTTGAAGGTGGTGCGGCAGCGCCACACGCCTTCCTTGTCGTTGAGGATCTCCAGGCGCATGTCACCGGCATCATCACGGGAATCGAAGATGAAGCGGTGGGCGTTCACGATTGCTGCCGGGCCGAAGTACTGGCCGTCGGTCCAGAACACCGGGCAGGAGGACGTGCACGCAGCGCACAGGATGCACTTGGTGGTGTCGTCGAAACGCTCGCGGTCCTCGGCGGACTGCAGGCGTTCCTTGGTGGGCTCGTGGCCCTTGTTGATGAGGAACGGCATGACCTCGCGGTAGGACTGGAAGAACGGCTCCATGTCCACGATGAGGTCCTTCTCCACCGGCAGGCCCTTGATGGGTTCGACCGTGATGGGCTTGGACGTGTCCAGGTCCTTCAGCAGGGTCTTGCAGGCAAGGCGGTTGCGGCCGTTGATGCGCATGGCGTCGGAACCGCACACACCGTGGGCGCAGGAGCGGCGGAAGGACAGGCTGCCGTCCATCTCCCACTTGACCTTGTGCAGGGCATCCAGGACACGGTCCGTGCCGTACATGGTGAGGTGGAAGTCGTCCCACGTTGCGTCGTCCGAGACCTCCGGGTTGTACCGGCGGACGCGCATGTGCACATCGAACGTGGGGATTTCGCCGCCACCGCCGACGCCGGCAGGCAGTTCAATCTTTGAGGCTGGCTCAGCGATTTCAGCGGTCATCTTAGTACTTCCTCACCATCGGCTCGTAGCGGGTAAAGACAACCGGCTTGGTGTCCAGGCGGATGCCGGCAATGGATTCTGCCGATCCCGCGGGAGCCTGGTCGTCCTTGTACGCCATGGAGTGCTTCATAAATTTCTCGTCGTCACGGTCCGGGAAGTCCTCGCGGAAGTGTCCGCCGCGGGATTCCTCGCGATGCAGGGCCGCCACGGTCATCACCTTCGCCAGTTCCAGCAGGAAGCCGAGCTCAACGGCTTCGAGCAGGTCCAGGTTGAAGCGCTTCCCCTTGTCCTGGACGTTGATGCGCTTGTACCGCTCCTCGAAGGACGCGATGTCGCGCAGAACCTGGTTCAGCGTTTCTGCGGTGCGGAACACCTGCATGTTGGCGTCCATGGTGTCCTGCAGTTCCTTGCGGATCTGGGCCACCTTTTCGTCACCGGTGCCGTTGCGGGCGATGTCCAGCAGTTCGGTGGTGTACGCGGTGGGGTTCTCCGGCAGTTCAACGAACTGCGCGGTCTTTGCGTATTCCGCGGCGGCGACGCCGGCGCGCTTGCCGAACACGTTGATGTCCAGCAGGGAGTTGGTGCCCAGGCGGTTGGAGCCGTGGACGGACACGCAGGCAACCTCTCCGGCGGCGAACAGGCCGGGGATGACGGTGTCGTTGTCCTGGAGGACTTCGGTTTCGATGTTCGTGGGGATGCCGCCCATGGCGTAGTGGGCAGTCGGGAACACGGGGACCGGCTCGGTGTAGGGCTCGACACCCAGGTAGGTGCGTGCGAATTCCGTGATGTCCGGGAGCTTGGCGTCGATGTGCGCCGGCTCCAGGTGGGTCAGGTCCAGGAGCACGTAGTCCTTGTTCGGGCCGCAGCCGCGGCCTTCACGGACCTCGTTGGCCATGGACCGGGCGACGATGTCACGCGGTGCCAGGTCCTTGATGGTGGGGGCGTAGCGCTCCATGAAGCGCTCACCGTCCGAGTTGCGCAGGATGGCGCCTTCACCGCGGGCGGCCTCGGACAGGAGGATGCCGAGCCCGGCGAGGCCGGTCGGGTGGAACTGGAAGAATTCCATGTCCTCCAGCGGAATGCCGCGGCGGAAGGCGATGCCCATGCCGTCACCGGTGAGGGTGTGGGCGTTGGAGGTGGTCTTGAAGACCTTGCCCGCGCCGCCGGAGGCGAACACCACGGACTTGGCCTGGAAGACGTGCAGCTCACCGGAGGCGAGGTCGTACGAGACGACGCCGGCAACGCGCTTCTGCTTGTACGGGGTGCCGTCCTCGCGGACTGCGTCCTCTTCGACCGTCAGCAGGTCCAGGACGTAGTACTCGTTGTAGAACTCAACGTTGTGCTTGACGCAGTTTTGGTACAGCGTCTGCAGGATCATGTGGCCGGTGCGGTCGGCGGCGTAGCATGCACGGCGGACCGGTGCCTTGCCGTGGTCGCGGGTGTGGCCGCCGAAGCGGCGCTGGTCGATGCGGCCCTCAGGCGTGCGGTTGAACGGCAGGCCCATCTTTTCCAGGTCAAGCACGGCGTCGATGGCTTCCTTGGCCATGACCTCGGCCGCGTCCTGGTCAACCAGGTAGTCGCCGCCCTTGACGGTGTCGAACGTGTGCCACTCCCAGTTGTCTTCCTCGACGTTGGCAAGGGCTGCACACATGCCACCCTGCGCCGCACCGGTGTGCGAGCGGGTGGGGTAGAGCTTGGTCAGTACTGCGGTGCGCGCACGCTGACCGGATTCGATCGCGGCGCGCATGCCAGCGCCACCGGCACCGACGATGACGACGTCGTACTTATGGACCTGCATACCGGATGCTCTTTCTCTCAAAATTCTCTATCGAACAGCGGGGCGGCCGAGCCTGCTCCGCAAAACAGGGCCCGCGGAAAAGCCCGCGGGCCCGGGATGTTGCTGGTGCTAGGCAGGGCAGAATCCGCCGGGCAGGGGAACGCCGTCAACCACGGGGCACGGATCGAAGGTGAAGATCACCAGGGTGCCCAGGACGATGATGACCACGGTGGCCGAGTAGAGGACCGTCTTCAGCCAGCGGCGGGTGGTGTCCTTTTCGGCGTAGTCGTTAATGATGGTGCGGACGCCGTTGGTGCCGTGCAGCATGGCCAGCCACAGCATCGCCAGGTCCCAGAACTGCCAGAACGGGTCGGCCCACTTGCCGGCGACGAAGCCGAAGTCGATGGCGTGGATGCCTTCGCCCACCATCAGGTTCACGAAGAGGTGGCCGAAGATGAGGACCACCAAAACCACGCCGGACAGGCGCATAAACAGCCAGGCGATCATTTCGAAGTTGCCCCGGGAACTGCCGTGGCGGCGGTACTGGGGGGCGATCCGCCCGCTGCGGGGGCTCTCGATCGTTGCACTCATTGCTTAGTGACCTCCGAGGGCGAGGGACAGGTGGCGGATGGAGAAGGCGACCATGGTCACGACCCAAAGGCCCAGGACTGCCCACAGCATCTGGCGCTGGTACTTGGCGCCCTTCTTCCAGAAGTCGACCGCGATGATCCGCAGGCCGTTGAAGGCGTGGAAGACGATGGCGGCAACAAGGCCGGTCTCACCAAGGGCCATCAGGGGATTCTTGTACGCACCGATCACGGCGGTGTAAGCCTCGGGTGACACACGCACCAAGGAGGTGTCCAAAACGTGGACCAACAAGAAGAAAAAGATCACTACACCGGTAATTCGGTGTCCTACCCAAGACCACATACCTTCACGGCCGCGGTACAAGGTGCCAGCTGGTTTTGTCGGCACTGATAAACCTCCCTGCAATACAGCGGCGCTGGCATGAGATCCACGCTGGGGGAACGCCTGCTGCGAGAGCACTCGTAGCTCAGGCCTAAATCTAGGCTCAGCTAACAGCTTATTCAATTTAGGAACTCCTTGGTGCCCAGCAGTGGCGCGGATTTCCCAAAATTTTGAGACAAACACCACAAAGCCTTGCCCCGGACGCTGCACACGTTGTCCGTGGGGAGCGCCGTCCCGTAGTAGGGGAAGGGAGCCCGTTCCGTCCGTTCGGCTAAAGTAGGCCGTGATGAGTACAGACAAAGTGACAACCCCGGCATCACCCCTTGACCGCTTCATCGCGGTGATCCCGGCCGGCGGCGTGGGGACCCGCCTCTGGCCCCTGTCACGAGCCGCAGCTCCCAAGTTCCTCCACGACCTCACGGGTTCGGGCAGCACGCTGCTGCGCGCAACCTATGACCGGCTGCACCCCCTGGCGGGGGAGCGGATGCTGGTTGTCACGGGCAAAGCCCACCGCGATGCCGTGTGCCGCCAGCTCCCCGAAGTCAAGGAGTCGGACCTGGTCCTCGAGTCCGAGCCCAAGGACTCCGCTGCCGCCATCGGCCTGGCCGCGGCAATCCTGCATGAGCGCGATCCCGGCACCATCATGGGTTCCTTCGCGGCGGACCAGGTGATCAGCCCCGACGACCTGTTCCAGCAGGCTGTGCGGGAAGCCATCCACACCGCGGCGGCCGGCAAGATCGTGACTATCGGCATCAAGCCCACCCACCCGTCCACCGGGTTCGGGTACATCCGCTCCGGCCAGGACCTCCACATCGAAGGTGCGCCCAGCGCCCAGGACGTGGTGGAGTTCGTCGAAAAGCCCGACGAGGTCGTGGCACAGCAGTACGTGGACAGCGGCAACTATGTATGGAACGCCGGCATGTTCGTCGCTCCGGTGGCACTGCTGCTCAAGCACCTGGAAGCCAACCAGCCTGAACTGTTCCAGGGCCTCCAGGAGATCGCCCGCGCCTGGGACACCCCGCGCCGCGATGAGGTCACGGCCCGGGTGTGGCCCACCCTGCCGAAGATCGCCATTGACTACGCTGTTGCCGAACCGGCTGCCGAAGCCGGGGACGTCGCCGTCGTTCCCGGGGCCTTCCGCTGGGATGATGTTGGCGATTTCGCTTCAGTGGGGCGGCTCAACTCGGCCCGCGAAGTGGACGACGTCACCGTGCTCGGTGAAGGCGCCCGCGTCTTCACCGAAAACTCCAGCGGCGTGGTGGTCACGGACACCAAGCGCGTCATCGCCCTGATCGGGATCGAGGATGTCGTCATCGTGGACACCCCGGACGCGCTGCTGGTCACCACCATGGCCAATTCTCAGCGGGTCAAAGCGGCCGTTGACGCCCTGAAGGCCAGCGGCGACACCGACGTCCTTTAATTGCAGCTTCCGTTACATCCCGGGACCCAATCGGTGCCCGGGATGTAACGCGGCAACAGTGATGGCCGCTATCGCCGCCATCCTCGCTAGAGTGATTCAGTGCGCAATTACACTACTGAAGCTGAGCCGACCGCCCTGGTATCACCGTGGCTCGAGCCGCTCCTGCCGGAACTGATCGACTTCCGCAGGGACCTGCATGCGCACCCGGAACTGTCGTTCAAGGAATTCCGCACCACTGACAAGCTCGCTGAGCGCCTGGAAGCGGCGGGCCTGAGCCCGCGCCGCCTCGAGGGCACCGGCCTGACAGTGGATGTCGGGGAGGGCCCCATCGCCACCGCCCTGCGTGGTGACATCGACGCGCTGCCCATCATCGAGGAAACCGGCCTGCCGTTCGCCTCGAAAAATCACGGCGTCACGCACGCCTGCGGCCACGACGTGCACACTACCACCATGCTCGGCATTGCCCTGGTCCTGCACCGGATGCACCAGGAGGAGCCGCTCGGGGCAACGGTGCGCATCATCTTCCAGCCCGCCGAGGAAACCATGCCCGGCGGCGCCCACTCCTGCATCGAGCAGGGAGTCCTGGAAGGCGTGCCCCGCATCCTGGCCCTGCACTGCGACCCCCGGATCGAAGTGGGCAAGATCGGCACGCGCATCGGCGCCATCACCTCCGCGTCGGACACCATCCGGATCGAGCTGTCCGGCCGCGGCGGCCACACCTCCCGCCCCCACCTGACCGAGGACCTGGTGTTCGCGCTGGCCCAGATCGCCGTGAACGTACCCGCCGTGCTGTCCCGCCGCGTCGACGTCCGCAGCGGCGTCTCCGTGGTGTGGGGACAAATCTCGGCAGGTTCGGCACCCAATGCGATTCCCGGCGTCGGGTACATGGCCGGCACCATGCGCTGCCTGGACCGCGACGCCTGGCACGCAGCGGGTGAGCTCCTGGATGAGGTAGTCCACCAGGTGGCCGCGCCCTACGGCGTGGACGTGAAGCTCGAGCACACCCGCGGCGTGCCGCCGGTGGTGAACTCCGAACACGAGACCGCCATCATCGAAGCTGCCGCCCGCGCCGAAATCGGTGAAAGTGCAGTGGTCCTCACCCCGCAATCGATGGGCGGTGAAGACTTCGCCTGGTTCCTGGCGGAACTGCCCGGTGCCATGATGCGGCTGGGCACCAAGACCCCCGGCGGGGAGGAATACGACCTCCACCGCGGCGACTACATCCTGGATGAGCGGGCCCTGGGCCACGGCATCCGGGTCCTCACCGCGGCGGCCCTGCGCACGATCCGCGACCTCTAGCACCCGGAGGAAAGGCCCGACGCCGGCACTTGCGAAAGTGCCGGCGTCGGGCCTTTCCGCGTTCCCGGCAGGGACACCAGCAGCCAACTAAGTTGTGCACAATTTAGTTGTGAACTATTGTATTTCCCATGAGTGAAGCCCCGCGCCTGGACCGCCAGGTCTGTTTTGCGCTTTATTCCGCCTCGCGGGCGGCCACCGCCGTCTACCGTCCTGTCCTCGACGACCTCGGCCTCACCTACCCCCAGTACCTGGTGATGCTGGTGCTGTGGGAGAGCGAGCCGCGCGGCGTGAAAGAACTGGGTGCTGAACTCGGCCTCGATTCCGGTACTCTCTCGCCCCTGCTGAAACGGCTCGAAGCCCTCGGCCTCGTAGAGCGGCGCCGGTCCGGACAGGACGAACGCCGGGTCGCCATCCACCTGACCCCGGCGGGAAGCAGCCTTAGCGGAAAGGCTGCGGCCATTCCGCAGCGGCTCGCGGACGCGGCTGGCTTGTCCGCCGCGGAGCTTGAGCAGCTGCGTCAGACGCTCGGCAAGCTTACGGCCGCCCTGCACAACGCGGTCTGACCCCCGCCCCGTCCCTACAGATTCCAAGAGAACGGATATTCCATGAAGCCCCTTTACACGGCAGAGGCCCTTGCTTCCGGCGACGGCCGCGACGGCACCGCACGCACCAGCGACGGGCAGCTCGAGGTCAACCTTGCCAGTCCCGTCGAACTCGGCGGTGACGGCCAGGGCACCAACCCCGAGCAGCTCTTTGCCGCCGGCTATGCTGCCTGCTTCCACTCCGCCCTGCGCCTGGTAGCGCGGAAAGAACGCGCGGACCTGACCGACTCCGCCGTCGCCGCCAAGATCCACCTGGGGCGGCTCGACGGGGAGGCTGGCTTCGGGATCGCGGCCGAACTGGAAGTTGCGTTGCCCGCGCTGGACCTGGCGACCGCAGAGGCGCTGGTGGCCAAGGCGCACCAGGTCTGCCCCTATTCCAACGCCACCCGCGGCAACATCAGCGTCGACATCAAGGTCTTGGGGTACGCAGCATGAGCCGCGTACCCTCAACCGCACTGCCCACCTCGACCCGCGAAATCCAGCTCGCCTCCCGCCCGGTCGGCCGGCCGGTCCCGGAGAACTTCCGGCTCGCCGAGTCACCCCTGCCTGAGCTGGGCGACGGCCAGATCCTGGTCCGGAACCTCTACATCTCAGTGGACCCCTACATGCGCGGACGCATGAACGACGCCAAGTCCTACTCCGCGCCTTTTGCCCTGGACAAGGCGCTCGACGGCGGCGCGGTAGGCGAGGTCATCGCGTCCCGTTCCGGCGCTCACCAGGAAGGGGACGTCGTCGTTCATTCCCTCGGTTGGCGTGAATACGCCGTGGTGGACGCCGCGGCTGCCACTCCTGCCCGCACTGGACTGGCACCCGCCTCCGCCTTCCTGGGAGCCCTCGGCATGACCGGGCTTACCGCCTACGCGGGCCTGCTCAAGGTTGCCGGATTCACCCCCGGCGATGCGGTCTTCGTTTCCGGTGCGGCCGGCGCCGTGGGCTCGCTCGTGGGCCAGATCGCCAAGGCCATGGGTGCGTCCCGCGTCATCGGTTCCGCCGGCTCGCCTGCAAAGGTGGCCAGGCTCCGCGAGCTCGGCTTCGACGCCGCCTTCGACTACCACGACGGGCCTGTCCGCAAACAGCTCGAAGAGGCAGCCGGCAGCGCCGGAATCGACGTGTACTTCGACAACGTGGGCGGCGAACACCTGGAGGCTGCGCTGTCCGTCCTGAACGTCGGCGGCCGCGTGGCCATGTGCGGGGCCATCGCCCAATACAACTCCACGGAGCCCACTCCGGCGCCCCGCAACCTGATGCTGGCCATCGGCAAGCAGCTCACCCTCCGGGGTTTCCTGGTCGGCGGGCAGAGGCAGCATGCCGCCGAGTTCGCGGAACGGATGGCCGGCTGGCTCGCCGACGGAACGGTGCGATACGACGAAACGATCGTGGACGGACTCGAGAATGCACCGCAGGCGTTCATGGACCTCCTTGACGGCGCCAACACCGGAAAAATGCTCGTCCGGCTCTAGTGCCCGCTCATGCCGGGTAGGGGGTGCCGCCCGGCGCATCCCCTACTCATTGGTAACAACTTGTAAACGATCTCCCGGATCAGGTCCCGGTGTGCTACTGGGACGTGGCGCAGGCCACTAAAGTGGGTCGCATCAGTGCGCTCCGGCGCAGTGCTGCGGGCCCTCAGTGACAACAGAATTTCAGTGCAGAAACGGACACTCATTGAATTCGAGCCGCAGCGCCACTCTTTCTCATCCTGGAGGAATCTTGATGACATCACTGCGTGCACACCTCAAGCGCGGTTCAGTTGCCGGCCTGGCCACCATGGGTGCCACAGCGCTCGTCCTGGCCGGCTGCGGCGCGCCTCCGGAAGCCGGCAGCGGCTCCACCGCCGGTGCCAGCGACTACACCGGCTGCATCGTTTCCGACTCCGGCGGGTTCGACGACCAGTCCTTCAACCAGTCCTCCTACGAGGGGCTGAAGAAGGCTGAGGCCGACCTCGGCATCAAGGTCAACCAGGTTGAGTCCAAAACCAACAACGACTTCGAACCCAACCTGCGTGCCATGGTCACCGCCGGCTGCGACCTCACCGTGACCGTGGGCTTCCTGCTCGGTGACGCCACCAAGAAGCAGGCGGAGGCCAACCCGGACAGCCACTTCGCGATCGTCGACTTCGCCTACGAGACCCCCGTCAGCAACGTCAAGCCGATCATCTACGACACCGCCCAGGCCGCATTCCTGGCCGGCTACCTCGCCGCCGGAACCACCAAAACCGGAACGGTCGCCACCTTCGGCGGCATGAACATCCCCACCGTGACCATCTTCATGGACGGCTACGCGGACGGCGTGAAGTACTACAACGAGCAGAAGGGCAAGGACGTCAAGCTCCTTGGCTGGAACAAGGACGCCCAGGACGGCACCTTCACCGGCGACTTCGAAAAGCAGGACGTCGGCAAGCAGGTCACCCAGAACTTCCTGGACCAGGGCGCCGACATCGTGATGCCGGTCGCCGGACCGGTGGGCAAGGGCGCGGGAGCGGCGCTGAACGATGCCAAGGCTGCCGGCAAGGACGTCAAACTCATCTGGGTCGATTCCGACGGTTACCTCACGGCTCCCGACTACAAGGGCATCATGCTGTCCTCCGTCATGAAGCTCATGGGCGAGGCCGTGGAATCCGTGGTCAAGGATGACAAGGACGGCAACTTCAACAACACGCCGTACGTGGGCACCCTCGCAAACGACGGCGTCCAGCTGGCTCCCTTCCACGATCTCGATTCCCAGGTCCCGGCCGAACTGAAAACCGAGCTGGAACAGATCAAGAAGGACATTGTTGACGGCTTGCTCAAGGTTGAGTCCAAGGCAAGCCCGAAGGCCTGATTCTGCGCTAAGCGCCACCGCCCGGCCCGGTCGATGACCGGCCGGGCGGTGGCGCTTTTTGCTGGCCCGCATTTCCGGGCCGGCCGCCCGCTCATCCCCGGGCTGCAGCCACTAGGCTGTAGCTGCAGCCATATATCCCGTCCGGTGGATCACTGGACGCTTCGAGATTGGTCAGAGTTTTGAAACTTGAACTCAGAGGAATCACCAAACGCTTTGGCACCCTGCTCGCCAACGACCACATCGACGTGGTGGTTGAACCCGGACAAATCCACTGCCTCCTCGGCGAAAACGGGGCCGGCAAATCCACCCTTATGAACGTGCTGTACGGGCTGTACGAGCCCACAGAAGGCGAAATCCTGATCGACGACAAACCGGTCGCTTTCCGCGGCCCGGGTGACGCCATGGCCGCGGGCATCGGCATGGTGCACCAGCACTTCATGCTGGTACCGGTGTTCACGGTTGCGGAGAACGTGGCCCTCGGTGCGGAACCCACCAAGGCCGCTGGCTTCCTGAACCTGGACGAAACCCGCCGGCGGATCAAGGAAATCTCCGACCAGTACGGGTTCGACGTCGATCCGGACGCCCTGGTGGAGGACCTTCCCGTCGGCGTCCAGCAGCGCGTGGAGATCATCAAGGCCCTGGTCCGCAACGCCAACGTGCTCATCCTTGACGAGCCCACCGCAGTGCTCACGCCGCAGGAAACCGACGAACTCCTGGACATTATGCGCCAGCTCAAGGCAGGCGGCACGTCCATCGTCTTCATTTCGCACAAGCTCCGCGAAGTGAAGGAAGTCTCGGACACCATCACCGTCATCCGGCGCGGCAAGGTGGTGGGCTCGGCTGACCCCACCGCCCCCACCACGGAACTCGCCTCCATGATGGTGGGCCGCGCGGTGAGTTTGAACCTGGACAAGGAACCTGCCAAGCCACAGGAAAAAACCTTCGAGGTCCGGGACCTCACGGTGATCGCCCCCAACGGGCAGCACGTGGTGGACGGGATCAGCTTCGACATTGCCCGCGGCGAGATCCTCGCCATCGCCGGGGTCCAGGGCAACGGCCAGACCGAACTGACCGAAGCCATCCTGGGGCTCCAGGAACGCGTCTCCGGATCCGTCACTCTGGACGGCAAGGAACTGCTGGGCCGGTCCGTCAAGGAAGTCCTGCGGGCCGGCGTCGGTTTTGTGCCCGAAGACCGTAAGGTGGACGGCCTGGTAGGCACCTTCTCCGTGGCGGAGAACCTGGTGCTGGACCTGTATGACAAACCGCCCTTCGCAAAAGGCATCAGCATGAGCCCGGCGAAAATCATGGAAAACGCCAAGGCGCGCATCGGAGAGTTCGACGTCCGGACCCCGTCCGCCGCCGCGGCGGCGGGCACTCTGTCCGGCGGCAACCAGCAGAAGGTTGTGATGGCCCGGGAGCTCTCGCGGCCCCTGCGGCTTTTCATCGCTTCCCAGCCAACCCGCGGCGTCGACGTCGGGTCGATCGAGTTCCTGCACCGGCGCATTGTCGCCGAGCGCGACCAGGGCACGCCGGTGATGATCATCTCCACTGAGCTCGATGAGGTGATGGAACTGGCCGACCGCATCGCCGTGCTCTACAAAGGCAAGCTGGTGGGCGTTGTTCCGGCAGGCACCAGCAGGGACGTCCCGGGCCTCATGATGGCCGGCATCCCGCCCGAAGAACACGCACACCCCCAGCAGGCCGGCACCCGCACGGCTTCCACCTCCGACGCCGAGGGAGACGATCATGTCTGACAAGCTTCCCCCCAAGCACACGGCCGCCGGTCAACCCGGCGCGCACCCGGACAAGGGGCACCAGCCCAGCCCCGCCGAAGAGGAAACCGCCGCCGTCGTTGCCGTTGACACCGCCGGCGGTGCGATGGAACCGTCTGCCGTTCCCGCCACCGCCCAAAGCGGGAAGCTGCCGGGCGGCCCGGACACCCTGCTGCGCCGGATCTTCACGGGCAGCGGCCTGGTGTCGGTCCTGGCCGTGCTGCTGGCCCTCATCATCGGCGGCCTGCTGATCGCCAGCACGGACGCCCGGGTGGCCACCACTTCGACGTATTTCCTTGCCCGGCCCACCGACTTCCTGTCCGCGGTCTGGGATGCCGCCACGCGCTCCTACGTGGCGCTCTTCCAGGGCTCGGTGTTCAACCCCCGCGGCAACAGCGTCGCGGCCCAGTTCGCGCCGTTCATGGAAACACTCACCATCGCCACCCCGCTCATCACGGCCGGCCTGGGTGTAGCCTTGGCGTTCCGCGCGGGCCTGTTCAACATCGGCGCACAGGGACAGATCATCGTGGCAGGCATCCTGGCCGCCTGGGTGGGCTTCGCGCTGCACCTGCCCTTTGGCCTGCACCTGCTGCTGGTCCTTGTGGCGGGCATCGTCGGCGGCGCCCTTTGGGGCGGTCTGGTGGGCGTGCTCAAGGCGCGCACCGGCGCGCATGAGGTCATCCTCACCATCATGTTCAACTACATCGCGCTGTACTTCCTGCGGTACCTGATGAACACTCCGGCGTTCCAGCGGCCGGGGGAGTCGAACCCCATTTCGCCCATCCTGGACCCCACCGCCGTCTACCCGCAGATATTCGGCACCCAGTACCGGCTCCACCTTGGCTTCATTTTGGCCATCGGCGCCACCGTCCTGGTGTGGTGGCTGCTCAACCGCTCCACCGTGGGCTTTGAGTTCCGGGCAGTGGGCGCCAACCCCAAGGCCGCGCAGACCGCCGGCATCAACGTTTCCCGCTCCACCATCCTGGTCATGGCTCTGGCCGGTGCCCTGGCCGGCATGTCCGGCGTCGCCCAGGTGGCGGGCACCGAGAAGGTCCTCACTGACGGCGTCGCCGCCACCTACGGCTTCGATGCCATCACCGTGGCGCTGCTGGGGCGTTCGACGCCGTGGGGGACGTTTGCTGCAGGCCTCCTGTTCGGCGCCTTCCGCGCCGGAGCCGTCCAGATGCAGATCCAGACCGGCACCCCCATCGATATCGTCCTGGTGGTCCAGTCCCTGATCGTCCTGTTCATCGCCGCGCCGCCCCTGGTGCGCGCGGTCTTCGGCCTGAACCCGCGGCGCAGGAAGCCCGCCCGCGCCGCCAAGTCCCGGCAGGCAGCCACTACCGGAGGTGCAGCATGAGCACAACAGTTTCATCCCCCAAACCGGGAATGCCGCGCCCCGCGGGAACGGACCCGGGCGCAGCGAACATCACGGCCAAACCGGTGGGCTGGAAGACCCCCGTCCTGCTGGCCGCCTTCGCGGTGGTTTCCCTGGTCTTTTTCGGACTCCTGGCGCCCGGCCAGACCGCAAGCTTCGGCATCTCCACCGGCGAGGACTTCTTCCAGCTGCCCGCGGTCGCCGTGCACGCCCAAACCGCGGGCATCGTCCTGTCCGTCCTGCTGCTGGGGCTCGCCGCGTACGCCGTCTACCTGAAGACAAAAGGGCGCCCGGCGCCCGGCTGGCTTACCGTGACGTTCATCGTCCTGTTCGTAGCCGCGTTCCTGATCTGGGTGGTGGGCGGCGCCCGCACCCCGAGCATCTCACTGGCCGGCCTGATCGCCGGCTCGGTCACCCTTGCCGTGCCGCTCGTGTTCGGCTCGCTGTCCGGCGTCCTCTGTGAACGCGTGGGCGTGGTCAACATTGCCATCGAGGGGCAACTGCTCGGCGGCGCCTTCACCGCTGCCATTGTTGCCAGCATGACGCAGAACCCGTTCATCGGACTGGCGGCCGCGGCAGTTGCCGGAGCGGTCGTCTCCATGGTCCTGGCCGTGTTCAGCATCAAATACCTGGTCAACCAGATCATCGTCGGCGTCGTCCTCAACGTACTCGTCTCCGGCGTCACCGGCTTCCTTTTCAGCACCGTCATGCAGGAGGACAGCGACCGGTACAACTCACCGCCGGGCCTCGACGCGATCGAGATCCCCGTCCTGTCCAGCATTCCCATCATCGGACCCATCCTCTTCCGGCAGACCCTTGTGGGCTACCTGATGTACATTGCAGTGCTGGTGGTCTGGGTGGGCCTGTTCAAGACCCGGTGGGGCCTGCGGGTGCGCGCCGTTGGCGAACACCCCCAGGCCGCGGACACGCTGGGCATCAACGTCAACGCCACGCGTTTCTGGAACGTCACCCTGGGCGGGGCCGTGGCCGGTATCGGCGGTTCGTTCTTCACCCTCGTGGCCATCGACAGCTTCACCAAGGAAATCTCCGGCGGCCGTGGCTTCATCGCGCTCGCCGCGCTGATCTTCGGCCGGTGGAACCCCATCGGCGCGTTCTTCGCAGCACTGCTCTTCGGGTTCGCGGACAACCTGCAAAGCATCGTGACAATCATCGGCACCCCGGTCCCCAGCCAGTTCATGGCCATGCTGCCGTACCTGGTGACCGTCCTCGCCGTGGCCGGGCTGGTAGGCAAGTCCAGGGGACCGGCCGCCAGCGGCATCCCGTACGTCAAGGGATGACGGGCGTGGAACCTGCACCCCAAGTGGACTGGCAGGCGCTGGAAGCAGCCGCCGTCGCCGCCATGCGCAACGCCTACGCCCCGTATTCGAAATTCCCGGTGGGGGCTGCCGCCCTCACCGGGGACGGCCGGATCGTCAGCGGCTGCAACGTGGAGAACGCCAGCTTCGGCCTGACCATGTGCGCCGAGTGCACCCTGGTGGGCAACCTGCAGATGACCGGCGGCGGACTGCTGCGGGCCTTCTATTGCGTGGATGGAAGCGGCGCCATCCTGATGCCGTGCGGACGGTGCCGGCAGCTGCTGTACGAATTCCGCGCCCCGGACATGGAACTCATGACCGCCGCGGGCGTTAAGACCATGGACCAGGTGCTGCCCGACGCCTTCGGTCCCGAACACCTGGAGGAGAACCGGTGACAGAGAGCGCAATGGACAACAAGGCCGAAGCCTTCGACGCCGTGGACATCATCCGCACAAAGCGGGACAAGGGCACCCTGAGCCCGGAACAGATCGACTGGACCATCGACGCCTACACCCGGGGAGCCATCGCCGACGAGCAGATGGCAGCCCTGAACATGGCGATCCTCCTCAACGGCATGAACCGCGCCGAAATTGCCCGCTGGACGGCGGCCATGATCGCTTCCGGGGAAACCATGGACTTCTCCAGCCTCCGCAGGCCCGACGGCGGCCTGAAATACACTTCGGACAAGCACTCCACCGGCGGGGTGGGGGACAAGATCACCCTGCCGCTGGCGCCGCTGGTGGCCGTGTTCGGCGTCGCCGTACCGCAGCTCTCCGGCCGCGGGCTGGGACACACCGGCGGGACACTGGACAAGCTCGAATCCATCCCGGGCTGGCGCGCCAACCTCAGCAACGATGAGATGCTCGCCCAGCTGCAGGACGTGGGAGCCGTGATCTGCGCCGCGGGCGCGGGCCTGGCGCCGGCGGACAAGAAGCTCTACGCACTCCGGGACGTCACCGGAACCGTCGAGGCCATACCGCTGATCGCCTCGTCCATCATGAGCAAGAAGATCGCCGAAGGCACCGGCTCGCTCGTCCTGGACGTCAAGGTGGGCAGCGGCGCGTTCATGAAGGACGAAGCGTCCGCCCGGGAACTCGCCGAAACCATGGTGGCCCTGGGCAAGGACGCAGGCGTCAACACCGTGGCCCTGCTGACTAACATGGCCACCCCGCTGGGCCTCACCGCAGGCAACGCCATCGAGGTGGAGGAGTCCGTCGAAGTGCTGGCCGGTGGCGGCCCCGACGACGTGGTCGAGCTGACCGTCCGGCTCGCCGAAGAGATGCTCGCCGCCGCCGGAGTGCAGGACGCCGACCCCGCCGCCGCTCTCAAGGACGGACGGGCCATGGACGTCTGGAACAGGATGATCGAGGCCCAGGGCGGTGATCCCCGCGCTGCGCTGCCGGTGGCCAGGGAGTCCGACGTGGTTTACGCGCCTGCCGATGGGGTGCTCGTGGAGCTGGATGCGCTGGCCGTCGGTGTGGCGGCCTGGCGCCTTGGAGCGGGACGGGCACGCAAGGAGGACGCGGTCCAGGCAGGTGCCGGGGTGCGGATGCATGCGAAGCCGGGAGCGGTGATCCGCGCCGGCGAACCGCTGATGACGCTGCTCACGGACACCCCCGAACGCTTCGCCCGGGCCAGGGAAGCACTGGAGAACGCGGTGGTTATCGCGCCGGAGGGATCACGGCCCGCGCAGCGGCTGATTCTCGACCGAATAGCATAGGAACCCATGCAGGCCATCAATGACTTCATTCTCGCCGCAGCCGGGCAGCCCTGGGTGCTCGTCCTCGTGTTGGCATGCTGCGTCATTGACGGCTTCTTCCCGCCCATCCCCAGCGAGTCCGTGGTGGTGGGACTGTCCGCCGTAGCGGCAACCGCGGACGTCCCCAACCCATGGCTGCTGGTGCTGGTCGCAGCCCTGGGAGCGTTCTCGGGGGACAACATCGCGTACCTGATCGGGCGCCGTGTGGGCACCCGGAGGTGGTCCTGGATGCGGGGCCCCCGCATGCAGAGCGCCTTCCGCTGGGCGGGGGCGGAACTGCGCAAGCGCCCCGCCTCACTCATCCTGGTGGCCCGGTTCGTTCCCATCGGCAGGGTGGCCGTCAACCTGACCGCCGGCGCCACGGGATACCACCACCTTCGCTTCGTCCTGCTCACCTGCCTCTCCGCCGTCCTGTGGGCCGGCTACTCGGTGGCGATCGGCCTCTTCTTCGGGCAGTGGTTCGAGGAAAACCACCTGCTCGGCGCGGTCATCGCCATTATTTGTGCCGTGGCGCTTGGCATCGTGGTGGACCTTGTGATCAACAAAGTCCGGGGCAAGCCAAACGTGGTGGAACGGATCCGCGAGCCCGAGCCGTGATCCGGCAGTCAGCCTTCGCTTAGGCGTAGCGGACGACGCCCCGCCCGTGGGACACTTAGGGACGATTTCCGCTACGGCAGCGTCGCTTTGGCTGCGTCATCATTGTCTAGGAGCAAGACCGCGTGGAGTTTATTAATGAGGCCGTGCTCCATGCAGCGGGCCAGTGGTGGATTTACCCGGTCCTGCTGGTCTTCTTCTTCGTGGACGGTTTCGCGATGGTGGTCCCCAGCGAGACCCTGATCGTCGCCCTCGCCGCTTTCTCCCGGCACAGCGGGGAACCCAACCTCTGGATCCTCGGAACCACAGCTTTGATCGGTGCCATCGCCGGGGACAACATGGCCTTCATGCTTGGCCGCAGGATAGGCCTGGACCGGTGGAAATGGATGCGCCGGCCCAAGGTCAGGAAAGCCTTCGCGTGGGCGCGGTATGAACTGGACAAACGCGGAGCCGTGCTCATCTTCACCGCCCGCTATATCCCCTGGGGCCGGGTGGCGGTCAACTACGTGGCCGGCAGCACCGGTTTCGGGCACCGCCGATTCTTCCTCCTGGACGCCTTCGCCTGCGTCACCTGGGTGGGATACTCCATCGGCATCGGGCTGCTGGCCAGCTCCTTCCCCTGGCTGCACCACAATCCGCTGCTCAGCGCCGGCATCGCCGTCGTGTTCGCCATCGTCCTGGGAATCCTCATCGACCACCTGCTCCGCTGGTGGCACAAGCACCTTGCCCGCAACGACGCCCGCGAGGTCGACGAATGGCTCGACGGCGGCCCCTCCGGAGCGAGCGGCGGCCAGGCCGGGCGCAACCTCCTCTCGCCGTCAGCCGAAGGCGGGCATTCGGCACCGTAGCGGCTGGCTTTGAATCCCCGCCCACCCTAAGGTGGGAACGTGACTGAGCCTATTGTTGACGCCGCCCCTGCCATCGATTTTGACCTGAAGACCCTGCCCAAGGTTTCCCTTCACGACCACCTCGACGGGGGCCTGCGTCCGGCCACCATCATCGAACTGGCCGAGGCCGTTGGCCACACCCTTCCCTCTACCGACCCCGTTGCACTGGGGCAGTGGTTCCGCGAGTCCGCGGACTCCGGGTCCCTGGTCCGCTACCTGGAAACTTTCGACCACACCGTGGCCGTGATGCAGACGCACGAAGGCCTCTACCGGGTGGCCAAGGAATTCGTTGAGGACCTGGCGGACGACGGCGTGGTGTACGGCGAAGTCCGGTGGGCGCCGGAACAGCACCTGCAGAAGGGACTCACCCTGGACGAAGCCGTCGAAGCTGTCCAGGAGGGCCTGGAAGCCGGCGTCGAGGCAGTCAGCGAAAGCGGCCGCGAAATCCAGGTGGGACAGCTGATCACGGCCATGCGCCACGCCGACCGCGGCCAGGAGATCGCCGAACTCGCGGTCCGCCACCGCAACCGTGGAGCCGTGGGTTTTGACATCGCCGGGGCCGAGGACGGCTTCCTGCCGGCCCGCTTCAAGGATGCCTTCACCTACCTGGCGCAGCAGAACTTCCCGGCCACCGTCCATGCAGGCGAGGCCGCAGGCCTGGACAGCATCCAGTCCGCCCTGGTGGACGGCCGGGCGCTGCGGCTGGGCCACGGCGTGCGCATCGCCGAGGACATCATGGTGGAATTCGAGGACGACGCCGAGGACACGGTGGGCCTGGTCACCCTGGGCGACCTCTCCAGCTGGATCCGCGACCGCGGTATCGCCCTGGAAATTTGCCCGTCCTCGAACCTCCAGACCGGTGCCATCGCCGGCTTCGGCGAAGGCATCGAGAGCCACCCCCTGGACATGCTGTACCAGCTGGGCTTCAACGTCACCATCAACACCGACAACCGGCTCATGAGCGGCGTCACCCTCACGGACGAATTCGAGCTCCTGGTGGAAACCTTCGACTACGACCTCGACGACCTCCTGGAGCTCACCCTGAACGCCGCCGAAGCATCCTTCCTGCCCCTGGAGGAGAAGGAGGCGCTGGTTGAATACATCAACGACGCCTACGCCAACCTTGGCTGAAACCCCGGTTGAACGCCTCATGGAGGTGATCGGGCAACTGCGTGAGCACTGCCCCTGGATGGGAGCGCTGACGCACGCCTCGCTGGTCGAGTACCTCATCGAGGAGGCCTACGAGGTAGCCGAGACCATCGAAACCGAAGGCCCCGACGAAGAGCTCCGGGCGGAGCTGGGCGACGTGCTGCTCCAAGTGGTGCTGCATGCCCGGCTCGGCCAGGAGCGCGGAGCTTTCGGGTTCGACGACGTCGCGCGCGGCCTGGTTGCCAAAATGGTCCGCCGGAACCCGCACGTGTTCCGGCCGGACGGTACCCTGCAGGACAGCTTCCCGGCGACGGTGGAGGAGATCGTCCGGAAATGGGACGCGGTCAAGCAGGCCGAACGGCCCGGGCCACGCAACCCGTTCGAAGGCATCCCCCAGGCGCTGCCCGCGCTGGCCAGGGCGCAGAAGTCGGTCGACCGCGCAGCAAGGGCACAAGCCGCGCTGCCGGCGGCGGCGCCCATCCCGGAAACCGAAGACGCGCTGGGGGACTGGCTGCTCGCCGTCGTACGCTCGGCGCACATGGCAGGATTCGACGCCGAACGGGCCCTGCGCGGGGCCGTGCGCCGCTACCAGCAGGACAATTCCCAGGAGCCAACCCCATCATGACGTCCGGGTCCGGTTAGGTTTCCGTAACCCGCACCACTCTCGACTACGCTAGTCCGTGACGAATACGTCGAGTTTTCCGCCAGATTCCCCCCGTTAATCGCCCATAAGGAGCAAATTCATGGCGCTTATCGATGCCATCCACGCACGCGAGATCCTCGATTCCCGTGGCAACCCGACCGTAGAAGTCGAGGTCCTGCTCTCCGACGGCCAGATCGGCCGCGCAGCAGTTCCCTCCGGCGCTTCCACCGGTGAGCACGAGGCTGTCGAGCTGCGTGACGGCGACAAGGGCCGTTACCTCGGCAAGGGCGTGCAGAAAGCCGTTGACGCCATCATCGACCAGATCGCCCCGGCCCTGACCGGCTTCGACGCCACCGACCAGCGCAGCATCGACCAGGCCATGCTGGACCTGGACGGCACCCCCAACAAGGGCAAGCTGGGCGCCAACGCCATCCTCGGTGTCTCCCTGGCCGTGGCCAACGCGGCTGCCGCCTCCGCTGACCTGCCGCTGTACAAGTACCTGGGCGGCCCCAACGCGCACGTCCTGCCCGTGCCGCTGATGAACATCCTGAACGGTGGCTCGCACGCGGACTCCGACGTCGACATCCAGGAATTCATGATCGCCCCGATCGGCGCCGAAACCTTCTCCGAGGGACTGCGCTGGGGCGTCGAGGTTTACCACAACCTCAAGTCCGTCCTGAAGGACAAGGGCCTCTCCACCGGCCTGGGCGACGAGGGCGGCTTCGCCCCGAACCTGCCCTCCAACCGCGCCGCCCTGGACCTGATCCAGGAAGCCATCAAGAACGCCGGCTACACCCCGGGCAAGGACATCGCCCTGGCCCTGGACGTCGCCTCCTCCGAGTTCTTCAAGGACGGCGCCTACCAGTTCGAAGGCAAGTCGCTGAGCTCCTCCGAGATGAGCGCCTACTACGCCGAACTCGTGGCCGACTACCCGCTGGTGTCCATCGAGGACCCGCTGGACGAGAACGACTGGGACGGCTGGAAGACCCTCACCGACGCCATCGGCGACAAGGTCCAGCTGGTGGGTGACGACCTCTTCGTTACCAACCCCTCCATCCTGCAGCGCGGCATCGACACCAAGACCGCCAACTCGCTGCTGGTCAAGGTCAACCAGATCGGCTCCCTGACCGAAACCCTGGACGCCGTCAGCCTGGCCCAGCGCGCCGGTTACACCACCATCACCTCCCACCGCTCCGGCGAAACCGAGGACACCACCATCGCCGACATCTCGGTGGCCACCAACGCCGGCCAGATCAAGACCGGCGCCCCGGCCCGCTCCGAGCGCGTTGCCAAATACAACCAGCTCCTGCGCATCGAAGAGGAACTCGACGACGCCGCACGCTACGCCGGCCGCAGCGCTTTCCCGCGTTTCAAGGGCTAGTAGCCGCGCAATCCAATAAACGGTGGCTATGGTTGAAAGACCATAGCCACCGTTGTTGTTTCAGCAGCACCGGTCCAGCCCAGACAGTGGCGGCCGCCGCCCGGCCGCGTTTCAGGAGTGTCATGGCTACGCGCCGCCCCAAAGTCCCCAAGGTCAGCCCCGCCCGTCCGGCAGGGGAAAAGTCCGACGGCGGCGGGTCCCCGGACGGCGCCCACGTCATCCAGGCGGATTTCGGCCCGGCCAAGGACAAAGCGGCCCGGGACCCGGAGGCCCGCACCGGCGGGAAGCCCGGCCCGAAGGGCCGCGACGGTCACAAGGCGGGGACGTCCCGCCCGGGCGCCGCACGCAAGGGAAGCAGCGCCGACGCCGGCCACGCCGCCTCCGAGGACCAGCAGCCAGTCCCCGCCAAGGCATTTTCGGGCCGGATGCTGGCCCTGGCCGTGGTGATGATTGCCATCACCATCATGCTGGCCCCCACGGTCAAGATCTTCTTCGACAAGAAGGCCGAAATCGATGCGCTGAACGCCGATATCGCCGCCCGGGAAGCCGAAGGCGACATGCTCCGCCAGCAGGTCTCCCGGTGGCGCGACCCCAACTACGTCAAACAGCAGGCCCGCGACCGCATTAACATGGTTATGCCGGGCGAAACCGGCTACTGGGTCTTCGGCAGCGATCTGCCGGCCGGAGAAACCAGCAGCCAGACCGCCGCCGCAGCACAAGACCCCGCCGATCTGCCGTGGGTGGATTCCCTGTGGGAGTCCATCACGCGCGCGGCCACAGACTGAACCGCAAGAGGAAGGACGGCCCGCGACAGTGGAACACAACACGGCAGCCGCCCGGGACGAATCCCGCCAACCGACCGCACACGACCTCGAAGTACTGAGCCGGCAGCTGGGCCGCCCGGTCCGTGACGTGGTGGAAATCCCTGCGCGCTGTGTCTGCGGAAACCCGCTGGTGGCGGCCACCGCCCCACGGCTGAGCAACGGAACCCCGTTCCCCACCACCTTCTACCTGACCCACCCGGTGATCACCTCCGCGGTGTCACGGCTCGAGGCGGCCGGTGTTATGAACACCATGAACGACCGGCTCGCCGGAGACCAGGAGCTTGCCGCTTCGTACCGCGACGCCCACGAGGCCTACCTTGCCGCCCGCGATGCCATCGGGCAGCGCTCGGGCATCGGCGCAGTCCCCGAAATCGACGGGATCTCCGCCGGCGGCATGCCCACGCGGGTCAAGTGCCTGCACGTCCTCGTGGGACAATCACTCGCCGCAGGCCCGGGCGTCAACCCGCTCGGCGACGAGGCACTGGAGCAGATCAGTGAGTGGTGGACGGCGGACAGATGCTACTGCGACGGCGCCTGGGACACCACAGGAGAAGCCCCGTCCAAGGACCTTAGCCGCCACGGTCCCCAGGGCCTGCCCGGCATCGTCGGCCGACCGGCCCCCGTCCGGAAGTCCGCCAGCCAGGAGGCAGCCCAGTGACCCGGGTAGCTGCAATCGACTGCGGGACCAACTCCATCCGCCTGCTGATCGCCGACACAGACCGCAGCAACGGCACCACCCTCAAGGACGTCTGGCGTGAGATGCGCGTGGTCCGCCTCGGCCAGGGCGTGGACGCCACGGGTGAACTGGCCCCCGAAGCACTCGAACGCACCTTCGCCGCCACTGCCGACTACGCCCGCCTGATCCGGGAGCACGGCGCCCGGGCTGTCCGCTTCGTAGCCACTTCCGCCAGCCGGGATGCCCGGAACCGGGACGTGTTCGTGGCGGGCATCCGCGACCTCCTGGGCGTGGAACCGGAAGTGATTTCCGGGGATGAGGAAGCCGCGCTGTCATTTGCCGGCGCCAGCAGCGTCCTGCCCATCCTGGACGGTCACCAGGTGCTCGTGGTCGACCTTGGCGGCGGCAGCACCGAGTTCGTCCTGGGCACCACCAACGGGGTCACCGCCGCAAAGTCCGTGGACATCGGCTGCGTCCGCCTGACGGAACGGCACCTGCGGGACGATCCGCCCACCGCCGAACAAATCGCCGCAGCGGAAGCCGACGTGGACGCCGCCATCGACCTTGCCTGCCAGGACGTTCCGCTGGAACGGGCCACCGCCGTCGTCGGTGTTGCCGGGTCCATCACCACCATCACGGCCCACGCGCTCCAGCTGCCCGAATACAAGCCGGACGTCATCCACGGCACCGACCTGCCGATCGCGACGATCGGCGCGGCGGCCACCGACCTGCTGGGCATGGTCCGGTCCGGGCGGGCCGCACTGCCGTACATGCACCCGGGGCGGGTGGATGTCATCGGAGCCGGGGGACTGGTCTGGCGCCGGATCCTCGAACGCGTGAACGGGCTCAGCGGCGGACGGATCACCAGCGCAACGGCGAGCGAGCACGACATCCTTGACGGCATCGCCCTAAGCATCGGCTGAGCCGCATGCGATCATCGACTCATCCCGTACTGCCTGCCGGGAAGGCTATACGCAGGACAGGAGCCGCGGTGCTGGCCCTGGTCCTTGCCGCCTGTTGCCTCTGTACCGGCCTGTTCAACGCACCTGCCGCGCAGGCTGACGAATGGCGGGACAAGCAGTTCTGGCTCGCCGAGTCGGGCATCACCAAGGCCTGGGAAGTGTCCAAGGGCGCCGGGGTCAAGGTTGCCGTCATCGACAGCGGCGTGGACGCGCAGCATCCCGACCTCAAGGGCGCCGTGGTCGGCGGCTACGACGCCTCCGGGTCCGGCCAGCCCGACGGCCAGAAGAGCGTTGGCGGCAAGCCCGAGCACGGCACGCTTGTGGCCACCATGCTCGCCGGCCGCGGCCACCAGCCCGCGAGTCCCTCGCCCAGCCCTTCCCCGGGACCTGCCGGCCCTGCCCCGGACGGCATCATCGGCGTTGCCCCGGAGGCGCAAATCCTTTCCGTGTCCACCTGGCTCGGGTCCCAAAATCCCTCGGGGAAGAGCGACCAGGACCAGATTCCCGAGGCCGTCCGGTGGGCCGTGGACAACGGCGCAAAGGTCATCAACATCTCCCTCGGCAGCACCACGCCGCAGTGGCCGCAGAGCTGGGACGCGGCGTTCCTTTACGCCGAACAAAAGGATGTGGTCATCGTGGCCGCGGCGGGCAACCGGATCGGCGGCAACATCCAGGTGGGTGCCCCGGCGACCATCCCCGGCGTCCTCACAGTCGCGGGACTGGACCGGAGCGGGACGGCCAGCGTGGACGCCTCGTCCCAGGGCATCAGCATCGGGGTTGCGGCACCGGCCCAGAACCTGTTGGGCGGCCTGCCCGGGGGCGGCTATGCCGAATGGGCCGGCACTTCCGGTTCCACCCCCATCGTGGCCGGCGTCGCGGCCCTGATCCGCTCGAAGTGGCCAGCCATGAGCGCAGAGCAGGTCATCAACCGGATCGTCTCAACGGCCAAGGATGCCGGGGCGCCGGGGAAGGACCCCCTGTACGGCTATGGCATCCTGAACGCCGAGGCCGCGCTCAAGGCCGATGTCCCGGAAGCGAAGGCCAACCCCCTGGGGACCATCGCGGAATGGATCCGCGTCCACCGGCGCGGAAACCTGGCCACACCTGCTCCGGTGCCCACCGCCGAGGTGCCCAGCGCTGCACCAACCCTGCCGAGTCCGACCATGCCCGCCGTGAAGGCGCCCTCACAACGCGACTCTGCCATCGGCGCCGCCGTCGTGATTGGTTTCGCCCTGCTCTTCGTGGCAATCATTGCCGCCGCGGCGGTCCAGCTGCGGAGGGCTGCCCGCCACCCTGCCGGCACCGGGGAAGACCCCGAAACGGGAGTGATTGAGACGGTGGACTCGGGCCAAAAGACCTGACATTCCCGGCCCCGGCGGCAGTTAGTGAAGATTTTCACAAACTAGGTTATCCTTGAACCATGGCAACCACCCCAGAGCTCCAGGACCGTCCCAGGGTACTCGTCGTCGGCGGCGGGTACGTCGGCCTGTACGTAGCACTCAAACTGCAGAAGAAGATCGCGAACGCCGGTGGCATCGTCACCCTCGTGGATCCACTGCCCTACATGACTTACCAGCCGTTCCTGCCCGAGGTGGCCGGCGGCAACATCGAGGCCCGTCACGCTGTGGTGTCCCACCGCAAGCACCTCAAGGAAACGGAACTCATCCAGGGACGCGTCACGTCCATCGACCATGCCAACCGCACCGCGGTTGTGGCCCCGGCTGACGGCGGCGGGAACTTCGAGGTCCCGTACTTCGACGTTGTGCTGGCCGCAGGTGCCATCACCCGCACCTTCCCCATCAAGGGACTCGCGGACAAGGGCATCGGCCTGAAGACCATCGAGGAAGCCGTTGCGCTGCGCAACAAGGTCCTTGAGCGGATCGAGCTTGCCTCCACCATGACCGATCCTGCCGCCCGCGCCAGGGCGCTCACCTTCGTTGTGGTCGGTGGCGGTTTCGCCGGCATCGAATGCATCACCGAGATGGAGGACCTGGCCCGCGCCGCGGTCCGCAACAACCCCCGCATCAAGCAGGAGGAAGTCCGCTTCGTCCTGGTCGAGGCCATGGGCCGGATCATGCCCGAGGTCACCGCCAAGCAGGCCGAATGGGTTGTCGAGCACCTCCGCAGCCGCGGCATCGAGGTCCTGCTCAACACCTCGCTGGACAGCGCCGAGGGCACCCTCAAGCTCATCAACCTGCCGGACAAGACCCCCGCGCAGGAATTCGAAGCCGACACCCTCGTGTGGACTGCCGGCGTGCAGGCCAACCCGATGGTCCGTTCCACCGACTTCCCGCTGGAGCCCCGCGGCCGCGTCCGCGTCCTGCCGGACCTGCGCATCGCCGGCGACGAAGGCATCGTGGAGAACGCCTGGGCCGCCGGTGACATCGCCGCGGTTCCCGACCTCACCGGCAAGGGCCTGCCGGACGGCACCTGTGTGCCCAACGCCCAGCACGCCCTCCGCCAGGCCAAGCGCCTTGCCAAGAACCTCTGGGCCTCCCGCTGGGAGAAGCAGCTGAAGGACTACAAGCACAAGAACCTTGGTGCTGTAGCCGGCTTCGGTGAATGGAAGGGTGTTGCCAACATCAACCTCATCGGCAGCATCGGCCTCAAGGGCGGGCTCGCCTGGCTCGCCCACCGCGGCTACCACGGCCTGGCCATGCCGACGTTCGAGCGCAAGTTCCGCGTGATCCTCAACTGGATCATTGCGTTCTTCGCCGGACGCGACACCACCCAGCTGCTGGACCTGGACAACCCGCGCGGCGCCTTCGTCGCGGCCGCGACCCCGGCGCCGAAGCCCGCCGCTGCCCCCGCG
>NZ_BAAHNO010000025.1:0-134574 GCF_054656615.1 Arthrobacter sp. AD-310
GGGACGGCCTGGTGGCGGCTGCCGGCACCCGCCGCCGTCCTGCTGCCGCTGGGCCTGTCCCTGCTGATCGTGCACGGGCTGTCCTTTCCGGAGGGCAGCACCGTCCTCGGCCAGTGGGGCCCGGTCCGCATCACCGCCGAGGGCCTGGGCTTCGCCCTGGAGCGTGCAGCCGCAGTCTCGGCCGTGGTCCTGGTCCTGATGGTCTTTTCGTTCAGCGTCAGCGTCCCTGACCTGGTCGCGGCGTTGTCCGCCCGCGGCATCTCCGGCCGGTTCGGCTTTGTGCTCGCTTCCACCCTGACCTTGCTTCCCGCCGCCAGCGACCGGCTTCGCCGGATCCGCCAGGCCCAGGAGTCCCGCGGGCTGGTCATCCGCCCCGGCCTGCCGCACAAGGCCGCCGCCTTCCGCCTGCAGGCCATCCCGCTGGTCCTGTCCCTCGTTGACGACGCGGGCACCCGCGCGGCGGCCCTGGAAGCCCGCGGTTTCAGCAGTGCAGGGCCGCGTACCAGCTACCGCACCGTACCGGACACCGTTCCGCAGCGGCTGCTCCGCGTCCTCTTTGTGCTGGCAGCAGCAGCGGCGGTGGCCCTGCGCCTGTGGCAGGCCGCGGGAGGAACCCCATGAGCCCCTCCACGCCGGTGCTGGCGGCCGGCATCGACAGCTTTGCCTTCCACGACGGCGGCCAGCCCGTCGTTTGCGGGGTGGCTATCGCCGTCGCGCCGGGAACACTCACCGCCGTCCTGGGCGCCTCCGGAAGCGGTAAGACCACCATCGGCCGGCTCCTCGCGGGCTGGCTCACTCCGGGCCAGGGCGGCACCCTCACCGGGTATCTTGAACTGGCCGGGAGCCGGCTCGAGTTCGGCGGCGGCGATGCAGATCCCCGGGTTGACCCGGCCAGGTGGGGCAGGCTGGTGGGCTTCGTACCGCAGGACGCGTCCGCCGCCCTGTCCACGGTCCGGGCAACAGTGGCCGAAGAGCTGGCGTTCGGCCTGGAAAACGCCGGCGTGGACCCCGTCGCCATGAAAGCCGCCGTGGAACGCACCGCCGGGCTCCTGGGACTTGCCGGCTTGCTCGAGCGCGATCCGGCCCGGCTGTCCGGCGGCCAGCTGCGGCGCCTGGCCATCGGCTGCGCCATCATCACCGGCCCGCCGGTGCTGGTCATGGACGAACCGTTCGCCTCGCTGGACGCCGCGGGCGCCAGCGAACTCGCCGCCTTGGTGCGTGGCCTCGTCAACGCCGGCACCGCCGTCGTCATCCTCAGCCAGGAAACCAACACCCTGCTGCTTGAAGCGGACACCTGGCTTGTCCTCGACGGCGGGACGGCCAGTGCCAGCGGAACGCCGGCACTCCTGCAATCCGGCGGTCTGGTGCCCGCCGGGATCAGGCGGGCCGGGTCCGGAACGCAGCCCCGAACACCCGCCGCAACCCGGACCATCAGTGGCGCTGCACCGGCCCTGGAGCTTCGCGGTGTCACCTTCGGGTACGGGCACGCGGTGCCCCGGGCCGGACGCCGTTTCCGCAGCAGGTCCCGTGCCGGGGAGGAGGCCGCTGGACGGGCCGCAGTGCTGCGGGAGGTTAACCTTGACGTCCGCCCTGGCGAGATCGTGGCCGTGACCGGCCCCAACGGAGCCGGCAAGTCCACCCTCCTGCGCCACTTCAACGGCCTGCTGCGGCCCCGCTCCGGAGCGGTCCGTGTGGCGGGCACTGACATCGCCGGGGCACCGGTTGGCAGGACGGCAGCCTCCGTCGGCCTGTTGTTCCAGCATCCCCGGGACCAGTTGTTTGAACGGACCGTGCTCCGGGAGGTCCGGTTCGGGCTGGACCGGCTGTGCGGCCAGCCGGAGGCCGGAGACCGGGTACAGGCCGCCCTGGCCGCGGTCGGGCTTGCGGACTCAGCGGGGGAACATCCCGCCGAGCTTTCCGCATCCCGGCAGCGCCTGCTGGCCCTGGCAACGGTCCTGGTCCGCAGGCCCTCCGTCCTGGCGCTGGACGAACCGACGGTCGCGCTCGACGCTCATGGCCTCGCCGTGCTCGACGCTGCGGTGCGGTCCGCGGCGTCGGACGGTGCCGCCGTCGTGCTGGTCACCCATGACCTGGCGTACGCCCATGCGGCGGCCCACCGCGTCTTGAGGCTCGACGACGGCCGCCTTACCCCCGCCTGAACCAGAGTGCAGCTAGCCCGCAGCCGGCCCGGACGCCACCCCCGGAGCCAGGAAGCGCCTCCCGTTCACGCGCTCCGAGGCGCCCACCCGGTCCAGGTAGGGGGTGATGCCGCCCAGGAACAGCGGCCATCCGGCGCCCAGGATCATGCAGAGGTCAACGTCCTCGGGACCGGCCACGACGCCCTCGTCCAGCATCAGGCCGATCTCGCCGGCGAGGGCATCCTGGACGCGGCGCAGCACTTCGTCCCCGGTGGAAGGACTGGTCCCGAAGGACATCAGTGACAGTGTGGACGGGGGGATGGAACGGGATCCGTCCGGGGCCGTCTCCCACAGGCCTTTCACGCCGTTGTCAATGAGCTTTTGGAGATTGGCGGACACCGCGAACCGCGCACCGAAGGCGGCGTGGAGTGATTCCTGGACGTGCTGCGCCACCGGCAGTCCCACCATGGCCAGCAGCGTAAACGGGGTCATCGGCAGGCCCATCGGGCGCAATGCGTTGTCCGCTACGTCCGCCGGCGTGCCTTCATCAAAGGCGGCGGTCACTTCGCCCATCAGCCGCAGCAGCACGCGGTTGACCACGAACGCGGCGGCGTCCTTGACCAGCACACCGGTTTTCCTGAGGCTCCTGGCCAGCTCAAACGCGGTGGCCAGGACCTCGTCGCCGGTGCGCGGGGCGCGGTCGATCTCCAGCAGCGGCATCACGGCCACCGGGTTGAAGAAGTGGAAGCCCACCAGCCGTTCCGGGTGCTGCAGGTCCTCCGCCATGGCCGTCACGGACAGCGAGGACGTGTTGGTGGCCAGGATGCAGTCCGGCCGCACGATTCCTTCCAGCTCGGCGAAGACCTGCTTCTTCACCCCCAGTTCCTCGAAGACGGCTTCGATCACGAAGTCGGCGTCAGCGAACGCCGCCTTGGACACGGAGCCGCTGACCAGGGCTTTGGTGCCGGCGGCGGCTTCCGCGTTGATCTTGCCCTTGGCCAGGAGCTTGTCCACCTCGGCGTGCACGTAGCCCACGCCCTTGTCCACGCGGGTTTGGTCGATGTCGGTCATCACCACCGGGACCTGGAGCTGGCGGGCAAACAGCAGGGCCAGCTGGCTGGCCATCAGGCCGGCGCCGACCACGCCCACCTTCTTAACCTTCCGGGACAGTTCCCGGGCGGGGGCACCTGCCGGCCGCTTGGCCCGCTTCTGGACGAGGTCGAGGAAGGCGTACACCGTGGCGCGGAATTCGTCCGTCTGCATGAGCCCGGCCAGGGTTTCGCACTCCAGTGCCGCCGATTCCTGCCGGGACATGGTGCGATTGGCTTCCATGATGTCCAGGACCTTGCCGGGGGCGGGTGCGGCGTTGGAGGTCTTCGCCTCCACGGTCCGCCGTCCTGCCGCCACCGCAGCCTGCCAGCGCGCGGCGGTGTCCGGCGCGGCAGGATCGACGGCGTTGGGCCGCTCCGGGACGACCTGCCCGGCGATGACGGCGGCCGCCCAGGACAGGGATTGCTCCAGGAAGTCCGTGGGTCCGAACAGCGCATCCGCAATGCCGAGCTTGAATGCCTCGGCGCCGGTCAGGGTGCGGTTGCCCCCGAGCGGGTTGTCGATCATGACCTTGACGGCAATGTCCGGGCCGATCAGGCGGGGTAAGAGGTATACGCCGCCCCAGCCCGGCACCAGGCCGAGATACGCTTCGGGAAGCGCGAGGGCGCCGGCTTCCCCGGACACCGTCCGGTATGTGGACTGTAGCGCCAGCTCCAGCCCGCCGCCCAGTGCCGCGCCGTTGATGAAGGCGAAACTGGGAACACCCAGGTTGGCGAGGGTGCTGTACACGTCATGGCCCAACTGCGCCATTTTCAGGCCGTGCTCGCGCTGTGCCAGGGATTTCACCGCGGACAGGTCGGCGCCCGCCACAAGGTAGTGCGGCTTTCCGGTAACCCCCACACCGACGATCTCACCGCGGGCGGCACGGTCCCGAAGTTCTTCGAGGACGGTACCCAGTTCGACCAGCGTCCGGGGCCCCAGCGTGGTGGGCTTCATGTGGTCCAGGCCGTTATCGAGGGTGATCAGGGCGAAGGTTCCGGGGCTTTCCTGTCCCGGACCGGCGGGCAGTGGAATGTCCCGGACATGCGAGTGCGTGACGGTTTCGTCAGTGAAGAGGTTGGCGAATGCGGTGAAATCTGCAGCGCTCATACCGGGGCTCCTTCAGTTGGGGTGGAACGTGGACAACAGCCCCGATGTTACTCGCCGGTAACTTAGCCTGCAAGGGAGCTCCTGGCATTCCGCCGGCCCTGCTCCGCGGAGCGCCCTACCCGTCCTACAGTGCAGCGGCAGGCTTTGCTTCCTTTGGCGGCAGCGGCTGCGGATTCAGGAACGCCCTGGTGATCAGTGGCGCCGCAATCCCGATCTGCCAATCCCGGGCCCCCAGGGCCCGCAGTTCCCCGGCCACGGAGGCTTCAGTGACCTCCGCCGGGGGGCGCCATGCCACGCGCCGGAGGTAATCCGGTGTCAGCAGGTTTTCCAATGGCAGGTTCAGCTGTTCGGCCTTTTCCTGCAGCAGTGGGCGGGCGGTGGCGAGCCGGGCGGCGGCGTCGGGGTCCCGGTCCGCCCAGACCCGGGGCGGCGGCGGCGCGTTGGTGGGCAGGTGCAGCGGAGGCAGTTCCTCAAGGTCCCGGGCGGCGGCGATGCACCGGAGCCAACGGGGGGCTTCACGCTGCGCGGCCCGGCCGTGGAACCCCTTGGTCCCCAGCAGTTGGGGCACGGTGGCGGGCATCGCCTTGGCGGCTGCAACGAGCGCGGAATCGGGGATCAGCCGGCCCGGCGCCACATCCCGCTTCTGTGCCAGGGAGTCGCGTTCCAGCCACAGTTCGCGGACGGCGGCGAGCTGGCGGCGGTCACGGATCTGGTGGAGCCCGGAGGTTTTCCGCCAGGGGTCCACCCGGGGCGGGGCCACACCGGCGGCGAGGATGGCGGCGAATTCCTGCTCGGCGTACTCGAGTTTTCCGTCTGCCTCCAGCAGTTCCACGAGTTCTTCGCGCAGCTCGGTGAGGACTTCGACGTCGAGCGCCGCGTAACGAAGCCACGGTTCCGGCAGGGGCCGGGTTGACCAGTCTGCGGCCGAATGCTCCTTGGCGAGCCCGAAGCCCAGGAGCTGCTCGATCACGGCGGCCAGGCCAACCCTTGGCAGCCCGGCGAGGCGCGCGGCGAGCTCGGTGTCGAAAAGTTTGTCCGGCCACATGCCAAGTTCCAGCAGGCAGGGCAGGTCCTGGCTGGCCGCGTGCAGGATCCATTCGACGCCGCGGAGGGCGTCGTTGATGATGGAAAGGTTTTCGAAGGGTTCGGGATCGATCAGCCACGTGCCCGCCCCCTCGCGGCGGATCTGGACCAGGAATGCCCGTTGCCCATAACGGAATCCGGAAGCACGTTCGGCATCCACGCCGGCCGGGCCGGTGCCGGCGGCGATGGCGGCGGCGCAGCGCTCCAGCCCGGCCTGGGTTTCGATGACCAGGGGCACGCCCTCGCGGGGCGTTGCCAGTTCAATGATTTCTGGGATGGGGCTGTCGAAGCCTTCCACCGTGATGTGGGGTGCGGTATCAGCAGCCGGGACGCCGGCCGTGGTGTTTTCCGGAATGTTAGGGGTCATGATGCCCTTAGTTTACCGGGCAACCTAGTTCCGGCGCCGGTGGGGCAGGGGCGTCACGCCGTCCGGAAGGGGTGGCAGGCCGGCGAAGGTGCACACCATGTCGGACCACGCCTCCAGGTGGGCTGTGACATCGGACGAGGCGGGGGTCCAGGACGCGCGGAGTTCGATGTCAATTGAGCCCGGCCGTTCGGCGAGGGTCCCGAAACTTTCCGACAGGACCCGGGTGGCCGTTCCCCCTGCTGCCCGGTATTCGGCTTTGTGGTTTTCCAGAGCCTCCACCAGCCAGGTCCACGCGACGGTTCCGAGCATTTCGTCATTGCCCATCTCCGGTTCCAGCTCGGCGCGGATGTAGGTGACGATCCGGAATTCGCCGTCCCAGACGGCTGACCCGTCCGGGTCGTGGAGCAGGATAAAGCGGCCCGTGGCCAGTTCGGTTTCGGTGTCGTCCCCCGTGCCCGCGGCGGCGGCAAGGGCCATGGCGGCGGGGCCGTGCACCGGGGTGGCCGGCGTCCCGGCGCCGGGTGCCATGACCTCGGCGCCGAGCGCAACGGCGAAGGGTGCCAGCCGGGCCGGCGCCGGGATTTCGGCGAGGCGCAGTTCCTTGCGGCACTGGGCTTTCCTGAGGGTTCCCAAGGCGTGGAGGAAAGCCGGAGGAACCTGGTCAAGTGCGTTCACCTTGGCAGATTACGCAACCGTCGCGGGCGGGGCGGGAAGGCTCGCCGCCGGCGGCCTAGCTGGACTGGCCGGCCGGGAAGTCGCGGAGCTCTTGGCGGATGGCGGCAGCAAAGGCATCCACATCCTCCTCGGTGGTGTCGAAGGAGCACATCCAGCGGACCTCTCCGGCCGCTGCATCCCAGTCGTAGAAGCGGAAGGATTCCCGCAACCGGTCCGCCACGCCGGCGGGCAGGACGGCGAAGACCCCGTTGGATTCGGTTTTCTGGGTAGGCCGCACGCCGTCGATGGTGTCGACGGCGGCGCGCAGCCGGGCCGCCATGGCATTCGCGTGGGATGCCGAGCGCAGCCAGAGGCCGCCCTCGAGGAGGGCGATGAACTGGGCGGACAGGAAGCGCATCTTGGAGGCCAGCTGCATGTTCATCTTCCGCAGGTAGACCAGCCCGTGCGCAGCCTCCGGGTTCAGGGCCACCACCACCTCGCCAAAGAGCAGGCCGTTCTTCGTCCCGCCAAAGGAAAGGATGTCCACCCCGGCGTCGCGGGTGAAGGCCCGCAGCGGAAGCTGGAGGTGCGCAGCGGCGTTCGCCAGCCTCGCACCGTCCATGTGGAGCTTCATGCCCCGGGCGTGCGCGTGGTCTGCGATGGCCCGGACTTCTTCCGGGGTGTAGCAGGTCCCCAGTTCGGTGGTCTGCGTAATGGACACGGCAAGCGGCTGCGCGCGGTGTTCATCGCCCCAGCCCCAGGCCTCGCGGTCGATCAGCTCCGGGGTGAGTTTGCCGTCCAGGGTCGGGACGTGCAGCAGCTTGATGCCGCCAACACGCTCCGGCGCGCCGTTCTCGTCCATGTTTATGTGGGCAGTGGAGGCGCAGACCACCGCACCCCAGCGGGGGAGCAGCGACTGGAGGGACAGCACGTTGGCGCCGGTGCCGTTGAACACCGGAAAGCATTCAATGCCGGGTCCGAAGTGTTCCACCATCAGTTCCTGCAGCCGGGCCGTGTAGTCGTCCTCGCCGTACGAAACCTGGTGCCCGTCATTCGCGGCGGCCAGGGCCGCGAGGATTTCGGGGTGCACGCCCGAGTAGTTGTCGGACGCGAAGCCCCGCACGCCGGGGTCGTGCAGCCGCGCGGCCGCCAGTGTCTCTGCTGTGGTTGTCATGCCTTTGCTCACGCTTTCAAGTCTAGGTTCAGCCGCGGCGGTCAGTCCGCCAGCCGCAGCCGGGTGCCGTTCAGTTCACTGCCGGGCCTGTCGAAGAGTTCCACGACGGCGGCGGCCAGGTCCTCCACATCCGTCGCCCCCGGGAAGCCTCGGCCGGGGTTCCTGCGCCGCATCGCGTCGTCCACCAGCGCTTTGACCACCAGCACGACGGCGGCCGCGTCACCGCCGTCGCCGGCTGCTGTCCGGAAGCCGTCCGCCACGGCCATGGTCCAGGCTTCGGCGGCCGCTTTGGCGGCGACGTAGCTGGCCACCCCGGCTGCCGGCTTGTCGAGCGATGTCGACGACACCATAACGAACCTTCCGGTGGGGGAGGCGGCCATGTCGTCGTAGAAGACCCGGGAGACATTGCGGAGGGTGGTGACGGCGCCGCGGTGCAGGAACTCCCAGTCCTCATCGGACTGGTCGGTGATGCCCTTCCCGCCGCGCCAGCCGCCGACGAGGTGGATCACCGCGTCCACGGGCCCGGCGGCCGCGGTGACGTCGGCCCGCAGCCGCCGGACGCCGTCGGGCGCTGCAAGATCACAGGTGAGGGGCGTGACCCCGCCGCCTGCTTCGGCGGCCGCAGCCTCGATCCGGGCCTGGTCCGAGCCGACGGTGAACACCCTGTGCCCGGCCTTGTGCAGGGCCCGGGCGACCGCGATCCCCGACGCGCTGCTGCCGCCCGTGACCAGGACGGTCAACCGTGACCCGGCGCCGCTCACAGCGCGGTTGCGCCGGTGATCCCGGCCGTGGATTCGATGACGGGGCGCATCTTCTTCTCCAGTGCTTCGTAGAACATGGACAGCGGGAACTCATCGTCAAGGACCTGGTCCGTCAGGCCGCGGGGTGCGCCCGCGAGGGGCAGCGCCTCCGGTCCCTTGGCCCAGACCGACGCCGGGTGGGGCGTCACGGTGGCGGAAATCAGCCGGTACGCCGCAAGCCAGTGGGCCGTCTTGGGCCGGTCGATGGAGCGCCAGTACAGGTCGTCGATGCGGGCGCCGAGGGCGATGACCGCCTCCGCCACCTGGTCCCAGTCAATGGTGAGCCGGGTGTCGGTCCAATGCAGGACGTGCTGCTGGTGGAGCCACGCGAAGAGCAGCTGCCCGCCCAGGCCGTCATAGTTCCGGACGCGGCTTCCGGTGATGGCGAAGCGGAAGATCCGGTCGAAGATGATGGCGTACTGGACCAGCTTTGCGTGGCGGCGTGCCTCGGGATCGGCGTCTTCGTCCTTCTCGATCCGTACCGACTCGCGGAAGGCGGTGAGGTCGCAGCGCAGCTCCTCCAGGGAGTAGAGGAAGAACGGCATGCGCTGCTTGATCATGAACGGATCAAAGGGCAGGTCCCCCCGCATGTGCGTGCGGTCGTGGATCAGGTCCCACATCACGAAGGTGGCTTCGGTGAGGTCCTGGTCCGCGAGCATCTCCGCCGCACCCTCGGGAAGCTCGAGCTGGGTGGTTTCCGCGGCAGCCTTGAGGACCCGGCGGAAGCGTGCCGCCTCACGGTCTGCAAAGATCGCTCCCCAGGTGAAGGTGGGGGTTCTGCTGACGGCGACGGTCTCCGGAAACAGGACGGCGGAGTTGGTGTCATAGCCGGCGGTGAAGTCCAGGAAACGGATGGGGACGAACAGTTTGTTGGAGTAGTCCCCGCTTTCCAGGCCGTCGATGAACTTGGGCCAGATGACCTCGATCAGGACCGCTTCCACCAGGCGGCTGCTGCTGCCGTTCTGGGTGTACATGGGGAACACCACCAGGTGCTGCAGCCCGTCACGGCGCTGCTCCTGCGGCTGGAACGCGAGGAGAGAGGGCAGGAAGTCCGGTACACCGAACCCGCCGGCCGCCCATGCGGCAAAGTCTGCGCAGACAGCGTCCAGGTACTCCGCGTCGTGGGGGAAGTGCGGGGCGAGGGAACGGACTGCGTCCACGATCGCATCCACATGCCGGGCAGCGTCGGGGTGGGCGGTGGTTTCGGCGATGGAGCCCTCCTGCTCCTGCAGGGACTGGAGCGCCGTGGCCGCAGCCTTGAGCCGGAGCCAGTCCGCGTTGGCTGCGGAGATCCCGGTGGCCGGAGTGGTCAGGGTTTCAGTCATTGTCGGCTGCCTTTCTGGTTGCTTGCTGTCTGTTTGGAGCGTAGCAAGCAACCAGCAGAACTAATTCAAAAAGCGGCTTAGCCTAAGAAAAGCTGTTGCTAATGATGGCCGGAATGACCCGGAGCCATTGTGGCGCTGGGGGATCAGCCGGCCGCATCCTGGCCGGTGGCCTGCGGTTCCTCCCGCGGCACCAGTTTCAGGGATACCGAATTGATGCAGTAGCGCTGGTCCGTGGGCGTGCCGTAGCCCTCGCCTTCGAAGACGTGGCCAAGGTGGGAGTCGCAGGTGGCGCACCGGACCTCGATGCGGTCCATGCCCAGGGTGCGGTCGTGGATGTAGCGGACCGTGCCGTCGGCCAGCGGCGCCCAGAAGGACGGCCAGCCGCAGTGGGAATCGAACTTCTCGTTGCTGGTGAACAGTTCAGCCCCGCAGGCCCGGCACTGGTAGACGCCCGAGGTGTGCGTGTCCCAGTATTCACCGGTGAACGGACGCTCCGTGCCGGCCTGGCGCAGGACGTAGAACTCCTCGGGGGTGAGTTCCTCCCGCCACTCGGCATCGGACTTCCGGACCGTAGGTTCAGGGGCCGCGTTGCCCCTGGCTTCAGCGGCAGTGTCCGCTGCCGCCGGATCATTGACGGCGTGGGTGGCCTTGTTTCCGAAAATGCTGTTTCCGAAGATGCTCATGGGTATGTCAACGCTCAGGAGTCGCCGATAAATCCCGACCCCGCGTACAGGTGCAGCACAGGAACCCCCAATCGGTCCTGCGCCTTGTTGGCCCAGTCGGTATGGAAGGTGTCGGCGACGGCATGCGGGCGGGTGATCACCACAGCCTGTGTGGCGCCTGTCTCGCGGACCCGGGCGACCAGGCCATCAACGGCTTTGCCCTCCACGACCTCCCCTGTGACTCCGCTGCCAAGTCCCTCCAGGGCCGCAAGCGACGCGGACAGCGTCTCGGCGGCCTGTGCGCGCTCGGTAGTGGGATCCGGGGTGTGTCCGGTCAGCTCCCGGAAAGCCTTGGCAATGTCCAGCATGGAGAGGTTCTCAAGGAAGTCCACCAGCAGGTGCCGTTCAGTGTTCGCCGGAACCAGTACCAGCAGGCGGGCGTCCGTGCCGTCCACCAGGCGCTCGATATTCAGGCGGTCATCCGCCCCCAGGGGTTCTTCGGTCAGGATGACGATGGGATCACTCATGGCCTTAGCCTAGCCCTGTGCGTGGGCAGCCGCACCAGGTCCCGGGACAGGGATTCCGGGAGCGCCGGGACCACGGGTGCGCCCTGCCGTCCCGGGGCGGTAAGAATAGAGCCATGGCTCTTTTCCAGCGCACCCGTTCCGCACCCGTCAACGGCACGCCGGACGGTGGCGGGATGTCACTGCGGGCAAAATGGGCGTTTGGCGGAGCGATCGGCGGCGGTGCCCTCGCGTCGCTGCTGGCCACCGGTTCCTCAGCGCTCGCGGTGTACTTCGCGCGGCGGGTCATAACTCCTTCCCGGCAGCGCACCGCGGACCAGGAGGTGCTGGCAGTCATCCGCGACGGCAACAAACAGCAGGTAATCCTTGCTGCCACGGACGACACCACCGTGGACGGGGTGTACGGGTTCTTCTTCGACGGCGGCAGGGGGCACGCGCGCATAGGGCGCATAGTGTCGTGGTCACCTGCGGAGCGGACCGTGCTGCGCGAAGTGGAGGCCGTCTACGCAGGTGACCTCGCCGCTGCGCGCTGGGGCTGGTGGAGCGGGGCCGTTTATCCGGACCCCGCCGCCGTCGGAATTCCTGCCGAGGATGTGGTGATCCCGGTGGAGCGTGGAGAGGCTCCCGCCTGGCTGGTCCGTGCCGGCGGCACCGCACGGACGTGGGCCATCATGGTCCACGGACGGGGGGCAAACCGGCAGGAGGCACTGCGCGCCGTTGGCCCCGCGCTGGAACTGGGGCTGACCAGCCTGCTCGTGTCCTACCGCAACGACGGGCTGGCGCCCTCGGCGGACGACGGCCGGTACGGCCTGGGCTCCACGGAATGGCGCGACATCGAGGCTGCCGTCGAATACGCACTCGCCAACGGAGCGGAGGAGATTGTGCTGTTCGGCTGGTCCATGGGCGGCGCCATCTGCCTGCAGACCGCCGACTTGTCGCGCTACCGGCACCTGATCCGCGCGATGGTCCTCGATGCGCCCGTCATCGACTGGGTGAACGTCCTGGCGCACCACGCGCAGATCAACCGGATTCCGTCGCTGGTGGGCCGCTACGGGCAGCTGATGCTGGGACATCCGCTGGGCCGCCGCCTCACCGGGCTCGCCGCACCCGTGGACCTGAAAGTAATGGACTGGGTTTCCCGGGCGGTGGAACTGCGTACCCCCACCCTGATCCTGCACAGCGTTGACGACGAGTATGTTCCCTATGAACCTTCGGCGCTGTTGGCCGAGCGGAACCCGGAAATGGTGACCTTCGAGACGTTCCACCGCGCCCGGCACACCAAGGAGTGGAACGTCGACCCCGAACGGTGGGAGCGGCTGGTGAAGGCGTGGTTGCGGCAGCAGCTGGCACCAAGGCTCAACCCGGGCGCAGCCCGGGCGGCGGTATGAAGCGGGCTGCGCTGTGACACGGGCTGCGCAGTGGACACGGGCCGGGCTGTGACACGGCCGGACGGGGCGGCCGCGATGATGCGCCGGATTCCGGAGCTGGCCGCGGGACTTCCCGGCCTGGTGACGGCCGCGGCGGGCAGGCCGCTGCAGGCGTCCGTCTCACCCCTTGACGGAAGCGTCGTGGGCAAGGTGCCGGTGTGCACGCAGCAGGACGTGGACACGGCCGTGGCCGGTATCCGTAAAGCCCAGCATTCCTGGGCCGGCCTCCCCATGGCCCGGCGGCGCGGAGTCCTCCGGCGGTTTACCGGACTGCTGCTGGAACAGGAAAAGGACATCCTGGATGTGGTCCAGGCCGAGAGCGGCAAGCCCCGGCTGGGCGCTTTCGAGGAGCTCGCCGACGTCGTCCTGACGGCCCGCTATTACGGCCGCACCGTCGAAAAGTTCCTCCGTCCTGCGCGGCATGCCGGTGCCGCCCCTGGATTGACCCGCACGACGGTCCACCGCGTGCCCAAAGGGGTGGTCGGCGTCATCAGCCCCTGGAACTACCCGCTGACCCTTGCGGTCTCGGATGCCATCCCCGCCCTGCTCGCCGGCAACGGCATCCTCTTGAAACCGGACGCACAGACGCCCTTGACGGCCCTGCTGATGCTCAGGCTGCTCCGCGACGCAGGCATGCCCGAAGGCTTGTTCCAGATCGTCACCGGGCATGGGCCGACGCTGGGACCGGCGATGATCGGGCGGGTGGACTTCGTGATGTTCACGGGGTCTTCGGCGACCGGTAGGGCCGTGGCGCGGCAGTGCGGGGAGCGGCTGATCGGATTTTCCGCCGAACTTGGCGGAAAGAATCCGATGCTGGTCCTGGCTGATGCCGACGTTGGCAGGGCGGCGGCCGGTGCCGTGCAGGCATGCTTCTCGAATTCCGGCCAGCTGTGCGTCAGTATCGAACGGATCTATGTCCATGAGGCTGTTTACGACCGGTTCATGGCAGCATTCACGGCGCAGGTGGGGAACATCCGGCTGGGCGCCGGACCGGACTGGGACATCGGCATGGGACCGCTGATCAGCAAGGAACAGCTTGGCCGGGTCGACCGGCACGTCCGGGACGCCCTGGACAAGGGGGCGCAGCTGGTAGCCGGCGGCCGGACCAGGCCTGACCTGGGGCCCCTGTTCTATGAACCGACGGTCCTGACCGGTGTCACAGAGGACATGCTGCTGGCCCGGGAGGAGACGTTTGGGCCCGTCGTTGCGGTGCACCGGGTGGCGGACGACGCCGAGGCGGTGGCGCGTGCCAACGATTCGGATTTCGGACTCAATGCCAGCGTCTGGTCCGCGCGCCGTGGTGGCGGGGTGGCACGTCGGCTGATGGCAGGTACCGTCAACGTCAACGAAGGCTACGCCGCCACGTGGGCGTCGCACGACGCCCCCATCGGCGGAATGAAGGACTCTGGGGCCGGCCGCCGGCACGGGCGCGAGGGCATCCTGAAGTACACCGAGCCGCAGACCATCGCTGAGCAGCGGCTCCTGCCGTTAGCGCCCCCGCGCGGCATGTCGAACAAAACCTACGCACGGATCGTGCGGGGTTCGGTCAGGGTCATGACCCGCTTTGCCGGGAAGCGCTGCTGATCGGTGCGGTGACGGCGGCTGTCAGCCGCACGAGGTCCGCCGGAGCGAGCTCGATGTCCAGGCCCCGCTTTCCGCCCGAGACCAGCAGGGTTTCCAGCGCCAGGGCGCTGGCGTCCAGGACGGTGGGGGAGGGCAGCCGTTGGCCGAGTGGCGAGATCCCGCCCAGGACGTACCCGGTGCGCCGCTGGGCGGCAGCTGGATCAGCCATCGCCGCCTTCTTGGCCCCTAAGGCGGCGGCAAAGGCCTTTAGGTCCAGGCTTCCGCTTACGGGGACGATGCCTACCGCCAGCCTTCCCTCCACCTCGACCATCAGCGTTTTGAAGACCCGGGCAGGATTGATGCCCAGCACTTCGGCAGCCTCGGCGCCATAGCTGGCCGCGGCCGGGTCGTGCGTGTACGGGTGAAGCACAAAGGGAACCCCGGCCGCGGTCAAGACCGCAGTGGCCGGGGTTCCCTGTGCTGTGTTCTTGCGTGCCACCGGTTCCCGGGCGGACGCTAGGCGCTGGTGCCGGCCGCCGCGGCGACCTTGCGCTTGATCCGTCCCAGCATCGCCGTCATGCCCCGCATGCGCAGCGGTGTGATGGCCCGGGTCAGCCCCAGGAGCTCCGGCATGTCGTCCGGGACCGAGAGGATCTCCTGCGCGGACAAGCCGTCCAGGCCCTCGTGCAGGACACCGGCGAAGCCGCGGGTCGTGGGGGCCTCGGCAGGCGCCTTGAAGAAGAGCCGCACCGAAGCCGCCGGGCCGTCGTCGTTCTTTTCCGTCTCAATGGTGAGGAACAGCGGCGACTGGCACTCCACAACCTGTTCCAGCAGTTCCGGATGGTTGGTCAGCCGTTCGGGCAGCTCTGGGAGCCCCTCGGAGAACTCCAGCAGCAACTGGAGCCTCTCGGGTTCGGACAGGGCCTGGAAATCATCCACGATCGCCGCAAGGGCGGCAGGCAGTGCTTGAGTAGTCATCGGTACAAGTTTACGCGGGCCGTGCCTCCCGTCAGACTCCTGCCGCGACGGGGACGGAGCCGCGTTCTGCGCCCTTGACGATCGGAACGCGCACCGCGTTGCCCCACTCGGTCCACGAACCGTCGTAGTTGCGGACGGTGTCGAAGCCCAGCAGGTACTTCAGGGCGAACCAGGTGTGGCTGGAACGCTCGCCGATGCGGCAGTAGGCCACCACGTTGTCGCCCTCGGACAGCCCGGCCTCACCAAGGTAGATGGCCTCGAGTTCGGCGCGGCTCTTGTAAGTTCCGTCCTCGGCGGCGGCGCGGGCCCACGGAACCGACGCTGCGGTGGGGATGTGGCCGCCGCGCAGGGCGCCCTCCTCCGGGTAGGCAGGCATGTGCGTGCGCTGGCCGGTGTATTCCTCGGGGGAGCGGACATCGATCAGCGGGCCTTTGCCCAGGTGCGCCAGGACGTCTTCCTTGTATGCGCGGATCGGGGTGTCGTCACGTTCCACCACGGGGTAGGTCCCGCGGGCAGGGGCGGGCTTGTCCTTGGTCAGCGCACGGCCTTCGGCGACCCACTTGTCGCGTCCGCCGTCGAGCAGGCGCACGTCCTGGTGGCCGAACAGGGTGAAGACCCACAGGGCATAGGCGGCCCACCAGTTGGACTTGTCGCCGTAGATCACGACGGTGCTGTCACGCGAGATGCCCTTTGACGCGGCCAGTTCGGCGAAAGCGGCACCGTCGACGTAGTCGCGGGTGACTTCGTCGTTCAGGTCCGTGTGCCAGTCGATCTTGACGGCGCCGGGAATGTGGCCGGTTTCGAACAGCAGAACGTCCTCGTCGGACTCCACGATGACCAGGTCGCCGTTGTCCACGGCGCCGTCCTCAAGGGCTTTGGCGAGCCACTCAGTGGACACCAGCCGCTCCGGGTGCGCGTAGGCGGCAAACTTCTCGTTCTGTTCAACGGGGTAGGGCATGGCGGTGGCCTTTCATTGAGAACACGGCAGGTCTGCCGGATCCGGAACATGGCGCCGGCGTTGGGACCGTCTCCACACTAGCCAGCGCTCCGGATGTTGTCCGTATTCCGTTAACAGGGCGAAATGTTGCCTTGATCACCCTTGGCCCCTCCCGCACAGCGGACGCCCGGGGCAACCGGGCATTGCCGGTATCCTTTCTGGGGACCTCCTACCAGCAGAACGGACCACCTTGGTACAGATCGAACAGCTTGCCGCCCGCACTCCGGCAGTTTCGGTGGATGAACTCCTCCAGGGCTTTTATCCCTCGCCGCGGTTCGGCCAGGTTTCCTTTGCCAGCTACCGGCCGGACCCGAAGCAGCCCAGCCAGGCCGCCGCAGTGCGCGCCCTGCAGGGATTTGCCGACGGCGTGGGCGCGGGCAACGGGGGCGGGCTTTTCAAGAAGCTGTTCGGGAAGAAGGAAGACGGCCGGGCGGGGATCTACCTGGACGGCGGTTTCGGCGTCGGCAAAACGCACCTGCTCGCCTCGCTGTGGCACGCGGCTCCGGGACCGAAGGCCTTCGGCACATTCGTCGAATACACCAACCTGGTGGGAGCACTGTCCTTCCGCAAGACCGTGGACGCCCTCAGCAGCTACAAGCTTGTCTGCATTGACGAATTCGAACTGGACGATCCGGGTGACACCGTCCTGATGTCCCGGCTCATGCGGGAACTGGCCGACGCGGGGGTCAAGCTCGCTGCCACCTCCAACACCCTGCCCGGCTCGCTGGGCGACGGACGCTTCGCCGCCGTCGACTTCCAGCGCGAAATCCAGGTCCTGGCGGACCAGTTCGACGTCATCCGGATCGACGGCGAAGACTTCCGCCACCGCGGCCTGCCCGCCGCTCCGGCGCCGTTGAAGAACAGCGAACTGTCGTCGCACATGAAGGCCGAGTTCGACGGCAAGACCGTGGCCCAGGACGAGTTTTCCACCCTGATCCACCACCTCGCCGGCGTGCATCCCAGCCGCTACCGCCAGCTCATTGACGGCATCGACGGCGTGGTGTGGCGCAACGTCGAAACCATCACCGAACAGGCCGTGGCGCTGCGGTTCGTGGTCCTCGCCGACCGTCTGTACGACAAGGACGTCCCCATCCTGGCCAGCGGGGTGCCGTTCGACAAGCTCTTCACCGAGGACATGATGACGGGCGGGTACATGAAAAAGTACTTCCGTGCCGTCTCCCGACTGACCGCGCTGGCCCGTGAAGGCCAGAACCACGAACCGTCCTAGTTCTCCCGTCCTGACGTTTCCAGGTCGCGTTCCGGCCGGGGCAGCAGCAGCCATCGCACTGCCAGCCCCGCCAGCAGGGCCCAGAAAGCCGACCCGATTCCCGCGAAGGCCAGCCCGGAAGCGGCGATCAGGAAGGTTACGGACGGGGCGATACGGTCCTCGGGATCCGACAGCGCCGCGGAAATGGCCGCCGCAAGGGTTCCCAGCAGCGCCAGCCCGGCCACCGCTTCCAGCATCCCAGCCGGCGCTGCGTTCACCAGCGTCACCAGGGCCGCGGAAAAGGCGGCGAGCACCAGGTAGGCGAGGCCCGCGGTGACACCTGCCACCCAGCGCCTGCTGCGGTCGTGCCCGGCTTCTTCACCGGCAGCAAGCGCGGCGCTGAGCGCCGCGAGGTTGATCGCATGGCCGCCGAACGGTGCGCCAAGGGCAGTGCCGGCGCCGGTCACCAGCATCGCGGGACGCCACGGCGCGTCATAGCCGAAGGACCGCAGTACCGCCACGCCGGGGACGTTCTGGGATGCCATGGTCACCACGAACAGCGGGACGGCGATACCCACGAGTGCCTGCATACTCAACGACGGCGCCGTCCATACCAGGGTGGGCAGCAACGCGCCTTCTCCCGGCGCGGTTCCGCCTGCCGCCAGCGACACGCCGATCACGGCCAGGGCCACCAGCAGGGCGCCCGGCACAGCCCAGCGCGGTGCGAACTTCATCAGCAGCAGCCAGCAGACGATCACCGGCGCCACGAACAGCGGTACCGTACCCAGTGCCTTGAACGGTGCAAGGCAAAGCTGCAGCAGGACCCCGGCCAGCATCGCCTGCGCCAGGGTGGCGGGAATCCGGGCCATCACCCGGCCGAGGGCGGGAACCAGGCCCGTCAGGGCTATCAGCACCCCGACGGCGAGAAAGGCGCCAACGGCGGCAGGCCACCCGCCGTCGGCCGGTCCTGATGCCGCGAGCAGGGCCGCGCCCGGCGTGGACCAGGCGAGCGTCACCGGCACTTTGGAGCGCCAGGCAAGGACCACAATACCGACGCCGACAGTGAGCGTCAGTGCCAGGAGTCCGGACGCCGCCTGGGCGGGGTCCGCCCCAACCGCCTTAAGGCCGGCCAGCACCACGGCGAAGGATGACGTGAATCCCACCAGGGCTGTGACGATACCTGCTGCGACGGGCCGGGACGTTTCAGTCGTGGACTGGACTGGCCGGGGTGTTGTGGACGGCGCGGGGGACTTCGGCATAACCGCAGGTTACCGGCGTGCCCGGGCCGGGAAGGAATCGGGTCGGGAAGGAATCGGGTGGGGGCGGAATCGGGATTGAGTGGATCCGGCCGGCCGGGCGGATCCGGCCTTCTTAAACGCCAAAGGCGCGGGCGCCGCCTCCCGGCGGGACCCGCGCCCCGTTGACGCACAAGGGCTAAGCCCTGGCCAAATCCTTTACGGAGTCCTGTCCGCCGGCGGAACCGGGTTGACGGGAGCCGGAGGAACCTGCCCGGGGGCTGATGCCTGGCCCGGTGTTCCGTTCTTGTCAATGAGCTTGGAAGCGCCATCCTGGATCTTGTCGATATGCCCGGAGTACTTGCCTCCGGTCTTGGAATCGACGAGATCGCCGGCCTTGCTGATGCCGTTCTTGATGGCCTGCTCGTTGCCACGGATAAGACCCTGAGCTTTGCCCTTTAAGTCGCCAAATAGTCCCACGAGCACCTCCCTTCAATCGCGGAGCCAGGTCGCTCCATGCGCATACGATCCTAGACCCGAGGGGGAGTCATGCCAAGGAAAATGGGCCGGTTCACCGTTCGCCCGCAGCGGACTGCCGTATTTTCAGCCAGTAGGAAGGCCGGGCGGCCGGCGGCAGGAAGCGGGCAACAAAAAAGCAGCCCCACAGGGAGCTGCTGATTTTCGTGGGCGATACTGGGATCGAACCAGTGACCTCTTCCGTGTCAGGGAAGCGCGCTACCGCTGCGCCAATCGCCCGGAACCGGAAGTCCGGCAAGGGTAAAACATAAAGAGAGCGGACGACGAGATTCGAACTCGCGACATCCACCTTGGCAAGGTGGTGCTCTACCAGCTGAGCTACGTCCGCATGTGCGTTCCGGCCGGAGCCGGACTGCGTTGTGGCAAGTAAACTTGCCAGTGGGCGATACTGGGATCGAACCAGTGACCTCTTCCGTGTCAGGGAAGCGCGCTACCGCTGCGCCAATCGCCCATTGCACCCGGATAAAATCCGGAAACCATGGTTTTCACCGAGGTGGGTACGGGATTCGAACCCGTGTATACGGCTTTGCAGGCCGCTGCCTCGCCTCTCGGCCAACCCACCGTGTAGGCGTAGATTCCAGGGAATCCCAGCCGTGACAGTGTCCTGCGAGCGGACGACGAGATTCGAACTCGCGACATCCACCTTGGCAAGGTGGTGCTCTACCAGCTGAGCTACGTCCGCATTTTGGAGGTGATTTCCTTGCCGTTTCGGCATTTCCTCGCTTCCAACGAGTAAAAACAATATAGGAGGTTCCGGGAATCTCCAAATCGGGGGTTGCCGCCCTGGCTGCCATGTGGCTTCTTCCCTTTATCCGCGCGGATTTAGGGACTTACAGGCGTGTAATTTCCGGCGGAGGCCGGACGGCCGGCAGGGGAGGGGGCGGCTGAAAAGGCGGTCCATTTGGTCGCCGCCGGGCTTCCGTTCAGCGGCGCATCCTTTGATTTTTGAATTGGCCCGAAGGTGGGCTAGCATTCAATGCGTCAGGGCGATTGGCGCAGTGGTAGCGCGCTTCGTTCACACCGAAGAGGTCACTGGTTCGAACCCAGTATCGCCCACCAAAGATTGGTCCGTTTCCGCTCGAATACAGCGGAGACGGACCTTTTTTGTGCCCGGACCTCCGCCCGGAGACTTTGTCGGCCCCCTGTGAAAGAGTCTTTTCCATGACAGATCCGCTTCTCGCCCATGCCACTGAATACGGCCGGATGTACGCGCGCTCCACAACGGAGCAGTTCTCCGTGCCGTCCATCACCACCGTGATCAGCCAGCAGCCGCACGGACTGGACGGCTGGTTCGGATACATGGGCGCCAGCAGCCTGGCGAACGATCCCCTGCTCTCGGACTGCCTGGGCAGCCCGGCGAAGATCAAGCAGGCCATCAACCGGGCCGCCAAAGCCGCTGAAGCCTACCGGGATGACGCCGCCCGGCGTGGGGACAGGGTGCATTACTACTGTGAGCAGGTGGCGCTGCGGGCGCTGGGCAGGCCCCACGCCATGAAGGAAGCCCGGGAGGCGCTGGCCGCCAATGGTGAAGAGGCCTTCGCTGTCCGCTTTGATGAGTGGTGGGAGCTTTTCCGGGTGGAACCCATAGCCCCGGAGATCACGGTGTGGAACAACTCCGTGGGCTATGCCGGAACGCTGGATCTCGTAGCGCGCATCAACGGACGCGTCTGCCTGATCGACTACAAGACCAAGGGCACCACCCGCGACGGCCAGGTCAAGCCCCTCGATGACAAGGTGGTGATGCAGCTGGTGGCCGGTATGAAAGCGGAAGAAAGCCTGGTGGATCCGGTGGCGGGCACCTGGGAACCGTGGAAGTACGGCGAAAACCCGGTGCTGCTGGCCGTGGCTATCGGGGAAACCGAGGTCCGCCCGGTCCGTGCGAATCCCGACGTCCTCAAGCACCACTGGTGGAAGTTCTGCGCGCTGCGCCGGGTCTGGGAGCTGTCCGCGGACACCATCAGCGCCGGCGCTGCGCTGCTGCCCATCGCCCCGCCGCCCCTGGCCCAGCCCGTGCGCGCCTAGTACGGCCCGCCAGATGGGGGCCGCCTGGCCACCGGGACTGCACCTAAACTGGATTGGTTCCCTTTTGCTGCAACCGTGAGGAAAAACAGCCCATGGCTATTCTGAATATCCGCATCATTGGTGATCCTGTGCTGCGCACAGTCGCCGATCCCGTGACGGAATTCGGGCCTGAGCTTGCCAAGCTGGTCGCCGACATGACCGAAACCATGGAAGACGTGGACGGCGCAGGCCTCGCCGCACCCCAGGTCGGTGTCAGCCAGCGTGTCTTCACCTACCGCATCGACGGCATCGAGGGGCACATCGTCAACCCTGTGCTGGAAAACAGCGAGGACTACCAGCCGGACCACATGGAAGGCTGCCTCTCCATCCCGGGCCTCGGGTTCCCGGTGCGCCGCTTCCGCGCCACCCGCCTCACCGGCGTGGACATGCGCGGCAACCCGGTGACAGTGGAGGCGGAAGGCATGCTGGCCCGGTGCTTCCAGCACGAAAACGACCATCTGGACGGCATCCTCTACACGGACAGGCTGGAGGGGGAGGACCGGAAGGCTGCCCTGCGGTCCATCCGGAACGCCGGCTATGACGCCGTGACGGAACGGACGACGTCGCAGCGCGCCAAGACAGTCGGATCCAGCTTCGGCGGGGCAAGCTTCGGCGGGACGGGCGCAGCCGGTTCCGGCTCCAGCTTTGGCGCCGCCGGGTGAGGGTCCTTTTCGCGGGAACCCCCGCCGTCGCAGTCCCGTCACTCAACGCCCTGGTGGAGGCCGGATTCGACGTCGTGGCCGTCCTTACGCGTCCCGACGCGCCGGTCGGCCGCAAACGCGTCCTCACGCCGTCGCCGGTTGCGGCCCGTGCCGCGGAACTGGGGATCGACGTCATCCGCGCTGCCCGCGTGGATGCCGAAGCCACCGAACAGATCTCGGCGGCCAGGCCCGACGTCGCGGCCATCGTCGCGTACGGGGGGCTGGTTCCACCTGCCGCACTCGCCGTTCCCTCCCACGGCTGGGTGAACCTGCACTTCTCCCTGCTGCCGGCCTGGCGCGGGGCCGCTCCGGTCCAGCGTTCGGTGATTGCCGGAGACGACGTCACCGGCGCCGTCACGTTCCAGCTGGAAGAGGGCCTGGACACGGGCCCTGTTTTTGGCACCCTGACCGAAACGGTAGGGCCGGAGGACACCGCGGGGGAACTGCTGGAGCGGCTCTCGCACAGCGGCGCGGTGCTCCTTGCCCAGACGCTGTCCGCCATCGAAGCCGGAAAGGCCGCGCCCGTGCCGCAGAGCGGTGACGTCACAGTCGCCCCGAAACTCACACTCGAGGACGGCCATATCAACTGGTCCCACCCTGCCCTCGCCATCGGACGGCAGGCCCGCGGCGTCACTCCCGAACCGGGCGCCTGGACTGTCCTGGCGGGGCAGCGCGTCAAGCTCGAACCCGTCCGCCTCCGCCCTGACGTCACAGACCTGCGGCCGGGATCCGTGGCCATTAACGGCAACAGCGTCCTGGTGGGCACGGGATCGCACGCGGTGGAACTCACCCGGATCCAGCCCGCCGGGAAAAAGATGATGTCCGCTGCCGACTGGGCACGCGGCTTGGCTTCACTGGAAGGCGTGGTGTTCGAATGAGCGGTTCCGGCAGCAACCCGGGAGGGCCTGGAAATTCAGGCGGCGGTAACTCCGGGCAGGGCGGGCACCGCGGCGGCCAGGGCGGAAACGGCGCGCAGCGCGGCCGCGGCAAGGGCGGTCCCCGCGACACCAGCCGGCGCAATGCCCAGGGCCGTGAACGCAACCGGGGCCCGCAGCGGAATTACACCGAAAGCGCCCCGTCGCAGCGCACGAGGCGCGCGGATCCTGCACGCCTGGTGGCCTTCGAGGTCCTGCGGGCTGTTGCGGCCGAGGATGCCTACGCCAACCTGGTCCTGCCGGCCCGGATCCGCCACCACCGCCTCGACAAACGGGACGCCGGGTTCGCCACCGAACTCACTTACGGCGCACTGCGCGGCCAGGGCACCTATGACGCCATCCTGGCCCGGTGCGTGGACCGGCCCCTGGACCAGCTGGACCCCGCAATCCTTGACGCCCTCCGGATCGGGACGCACCAGTTGCTCGCCATGCGGGTCCCGGCCCACGCCGCGCTGGACCAGACGGTCGGGCTGGCGCGTGCCGTCATCGGTGCCGGGCCGTCGTCGCTGATCAACGCGGTCCTCCGCAAAGTCACCGCCCGAAACCTGGACGAATGGCTGGACCTCCTGGTGGCCGGCGAAACCGACGAAACGAGGGTCGCAGCACTCCGGCATGCCCATCCCGAGTGGATAGTCCGTGCGATGCGCCAGGCCCTGGTGGCCCACGGCCGCTCTGCAGCCGAAATCACCGACCTCCTGGAGGCTGACAACGCCGCCCCCGTGGTGAACCTTGTCGCACTGCCCGGTCTGGGGAGCCTGGACGAGGCCCTGGAAAACGGCGCCACCCCGGGGGAACTCGTGGAAGGGTCGGCCCTCTCCAGCGGTGGAGATCTCGGCAGGCTCGAATCCGTCCGAAACGGCACCACCCGGGTGCAGGACGTCGGCTCGCAGCTGGTGGCCCGTGCCATGGCGGCAGTTGACCTTGGCCCGGCCGGCACCGCCGACGCGGGCAGCGAGTCCTGGCTCGATCTCTGCGCCGGCCCGGGCGGAAAGGCCGCCCTCCTGGGTGCCCTCGCCCGGGAACGCGGAGCCACCCTGCTCGCCAACGAACCGGCACCCCACCGGGCCACACTCGTTAGCCAGGCGCTGTCCGCCGTGCCGCGGGACACCTGGCAGGTCCGCACCGGTGACGGGCGGGACGTGGGCGTCGAGCAGCCCGCGTCCTACCACCGCGTCCTGGTGGACGTCCCCTGCAGCGGACTCGGCGCGCTGCGGCGGCGGCCGGAATCCCGCTGGCGCCGCTCACCCAAGGACCTGACCGATCTTGCCCCGCTGCAGCGGGAACTTCTCGCGTCCGCGCTGGCGGCGGTCCGGCCCGGGGGAGTCGTGGCCTACGTGACCTGCTCCCCGCACCCCGCCGAAACCAAGGCAGTGGTGGCCGACGCACTCCGCAAACGGGACGACCTCGAGCTTCTTGACGCCGGTGCCGCCCTTGATGCCGTCAGCCTGACGGGCAGCCTGGGAGCCGGACACGAGTCCACCGCGCAGCTTTGGCCGCACGTCCACGGCACCGACGCCATGTTCCTGGCCCTCATCAGGAAGAAGGGCTGACAGGCCCGGCTTTCAAGGCTGACGGCCTGTCTTCCATACGCATCCAAGAACAACAGAAAGGCATCCTCGTGACGGAATGCTGCATCAACCCGAGCATCCTCTCCGCCGACTTCGTCAACCTTGAGGCTGAGCTGCAGCGCATCAGCAACGCCGATGCCGTGCACGTGGACGTCATGGACAACCACTTTGTCCCCAACCTGACCATTGGCCTGCCCGTGGTCGAGCGCATCCAGGCGGTCAGCCCGGTCCCGCTGGACGCGCACCTCATGATCACCGACGCGGACCGCTGGGCGCCCGGATTCGCCGACGCCGGCCTCGCCTCGGTCACGTTCCACGCCGAAGCGTCCATCGCGCCGGTAAAGCTCGCCCGGGAGCTCCGCAGCAGGGGCGCGAAGGCGGGAATGGCGCTTCGGCCGGCGACCGCCGTCGAACCCTACCTGGACATGCTGTCCGAACTGGACATGCTGCTCATCATGACGGTGGAACCCGGCTTTGGCGGCCAGGCCTTCCTCGACGTGACACTGCCCAAGATCAGGCGTGCCCGGGCTGCCATCGACGGCTCCGGGATCGGGGTGGCCATCCAGGTGGACGGCGGGATCACCGAAGAAACCATCACCCGGGCGGCGGAGGCGGGCGCCAACGTCTTTGTGGCCGGTTCGGCGGTGTACGGGGCCGACGATCCCGCTGCCGCCATCGACAGGTTGCGGGCGGAAGGTGCGCGGACGTTACGTGCGGCGTCGGAATAACCGGGGGCACCTTCCGGTTGTGGCACAATAACAACACACATACGTGCTCCGGGGTCGGTGTAAGTCCGAACCGGCGGTGACAGTCCGCGACCCGCGAGCCGGTGGTTTTCCTGGTTGCCAGAAAAATCTCCGGCGGACGGTTGAACCGGTGAAATTCCGGTACCGACAGTTAAAGTCTGGATGAGAGAAGCACGTACAGCTGTACCTGCAGGGCCATCTGGCCCCGCAGCCTTCTGCTGTCGTATACCCCCGGAGCCATCGCGGTTCGAGAGGGAAGGAACGACGCAGGAATGAACCCCAAGCGATGGCTCTTTGATGCCGAACACGCTGCTGCATCCGCGGTAGCCCAGATCTTCACAGCGGTGCCCGCATGACGGCCACCCACGTCCGTCCGGCCGGTGTGGTCACCGCCTTCAGCGACCAGGAATCCGCTGCCATGGAGGCTGCCCTCCAGGCGGCCCTGCGGGGACCGCGGGGTGCCAACCCGCTGGTGGGCGCCGTCGTCGTAAATCCTGACGGGCGGCAGCTGGTGACCGGCTACCACCGTGGGGCCGGAACGGCACACGCTGAAGCCGACGCCATTGCCCAGGCCAAAGCCGCGGGAATCGACCTGACCGGCTGCACCATGGTGGTGACGCTGGAACCCTGCAACCATGTCGGACGCACCGGCCCCTGCGCCAAGGCGATCATCGCGGCCGGAATCGCGGACGTGGTTTACGCGGTGGACGACCCCCACGATCCGGCTGCGGGTGGAGCAGCGACGCTCCGCAACGCGGGCATCCGCGTCCGCAGCGGCCTCGGAGCGGAAGAATCCCTGGACCTGAACCGGCAATGGTTCGAGGCGGTCGCCGCCCGGCGGCCATTCGTCACGCTGCACATCGCCCAGACGCTGGATGGCCGGATAGCGGCCGAGGACGGCACCAGCCAGTGGATTTCGTGCCCGGAGTCCCTGGCGGACAACCATGCCATCCGCAGCAGGATCGACGCGATCCTGGTGGGCACCCAAACGGTCCGGGTGGACAACCCCCGGCTGACGGCCCGTGATCCCGACGGGAGGCCCGCCGCGAGCCAGCCCGTGCGCGCGGTCATGGGGCTGCGCGATATTCCCGCCGGGGCCGCCATCCGCGGCGAGGACGGCCTGGCCGTGCACCTTCCCACCCGGGATCCCCGCGAGGCATTGTCCCTGCTGTATGCGTCCGGGACCCGGCACCTGATGGTGGAAGGCGGCTCCCGCATCCTGAGCGCCTTCCTCACGGCCGGCCTGGTGGACGAGCTCATCGTGTACCTCGCCCCGACACTCCTCGGATCGGGAACCCCGTCCCTCGACGGGCTGGGGATCACCAGCCTCTCCGACGCCCAGCAGTGGGAATGGGACGCTGCCGACGGCGGCGCAGTCCGAACGCTTGGCCGGGACCTCCGCCTTCACCTCCGACCGCAACGAACCGTTGCCCTAGACCCACAACCGTCCCGCCACACGGCGGACCAAGCCCAGGGAGGCTACTGATGTTTACCGGAATTATCGCCGAGCAGGGGCAGGTGCTGTCCGTGGAGCGGGATGGCGACACCAGTGCCACCGTCCGCCTCTCAGCACCCGGCAGCACCGAGGGCCTGGCCCTGGGCGGCTCAATCGCAGTCAACGGCGTCTGCCTCACAGCCACTGCCATCGACGGCAAGGAATTCACCGTGGACGTGATGGGGGAGACCCTGGTCCGCAGCACCATTGGTGAGCTCGCGCCTGGTGACCCGGTCAACCTTGAGCGCTGCGTCCCCGCCGGCGGGCGGCTGGACGGCCATGTGGTCCAGGGCCACGTCGACGGCGTCGGGGTGCTGCTGGAGCGCGAACCGCTGGGCAACTGGGAACGGCTCCGGTTCGGCGTGCCCGCCAACCTGGCCCGCTACATCGCCGAAAAGGGCTCCATCGCCATCGACGGCGTATCCCTCACTGTCACCGCCGTCAGCCCGGCCGCCGAGCAGGAGCCGTGGTTCGAAGTCGGGCTCATCCCCACCACCCTGGCCGAGACCGGCCTGGGCGCCAAAGACACGGGCAGCCGCGTCAACCTCGAAGTCGACGTCCTGGCCAAGTACACCGAGCGGCTGCTCGCCTTCCGCGGGTCATCCGCAGCCGGCTACTCCGCTTCGACGGGTGATGCACGATGAACGCCGCAGTCCGGCTCGAGCCGGAGACCGCAACGGAGACCTCCCGGAACAACGTCCCGGGGAACAGTCCGGCACTGGACAGCATCGAAGACGCCGTCCGCGCCATGGCTGCAGGAAAGCCCGTCCTGGTGGTGGACAACGAGGACCGGGAAAACGAGGGCGACATCATCTTCGCGGCCCAGCACGCCACTCCCGCGCTGATGGGCTGGACCATCCGGTACAGCTCCGGGGTCATCTGCGTCCCGCTGGCCGGCGAGCGGGCCGACGCTTTGGCGCTGCCCCCGATGGTGGCGGTCAACGAAGACGCCAAGGGCACTGCTTACACTGTCTCCTGTGACGCCGCCACCGGCGTCAGTACAGGCATTTCCGCCACCGACCGGGCGCTCACCGCCCGGGTCCTCGCGGACCCGCACTCCGGGCCGGCGGCAGTGACCCGGCCGGGGCATATTTTTCCGCTGCGCGCAGTTGACGGAGGTGTGCGGGAACGCCCCGGCCACACCGAGGCCGCGGTCGACCTGTGCCGCCTTGCCGGCCTCGAACCGGCGGGCGTCATCGCCGAAGTGGTGTACGACGACGGTGAAATGATGCGCCTCGACGGACTTCGGGCGTTCGCGGCGGAGCATGGCTGCCCCCTGGTCTCCATTGAAGACCTGGTGGCCTACCTCAGGGAGAAGGAGAAACGATGACGGCATCCGCCGCCAGCAACGGCAGCACCCCGAACGGCCGCCACCCCCAATACATGGGCAAGGACCAGCACACGGGCAAGGGCGCGGCGCCCCATCCGGTCAGCGGAGGCCCGATTGTCCAGCTGCCCACCGCGTTCGGCGACTTCGTGGCCCAGGCCTGGACCGACCTGGAAACCGGCGTGGAGCACCTTGCGGTCAGCTCCCCCAACCCGCCCAAGGACGGCAAGGCACCCCTGGTCCGGCTCCACTCCGAATGCCTGACCGGCGATATCTTCGGCTCCTACCGCTGCGACTGTGGAGAACAGCTGGCCTACGCCCTGGAACTCATCCATGAACACGGCGGCACCCTGCTGTACCTCCGCGGCCAGGAAGGCCGTGGCATCGGCCTGGCGAACAAGATCAAGGCCTACGCCCTCCAGGAAGCCGGTTTCGACACCGTCGAAGCCAACGAGCAGCTGGGCCTGCCGGTGGACGCGCGTTCCTACAACGCGGCCGCCCAGGTCCTTGCCGAAATGGGCCTGCACGAGGTCCGCCTCCTGAGCAACAACCCCGACAAGCAGAACCGGCTGGCGAGGGCAGGCGTCAAGGTGGTGGAGATGGTTCCCACCGAGGTCCCCTCCCGGGAGCAGAACATCCGCTACCTGCAGACCAAAAAGGACCGGATGGAGCACCGGCTCCTCCTGGACACCCATGTGGGCCCGGTGCCTGTCACCACCCCGGACACCTTCACCACGGACACTTTCAACCACGAACAAGACTGAACGGATACAACGAAACCCATGAGCGGACACGGCGCCCCCGACATCGACCTCACCACCCTCAACCCCGCCGAAACGTCCCAGCTGCGGCTGGCGATCGTCGCGGCCAGCTGGCACACCCAGATCATGGACGGCCTCCTGGACGGTGCCCTGCGCGCCGCGAAGGACGCCGGTATCGCCGAGCCCACCGTCCTGCGCGTCCCGGGCAGCTTCGAGCTTCCCGTCGCCGCCGCACGGCTCGCACCGCACTTTGACGCCGTCGTGGCGCTCGGCGTCGTCATCCGCGGCGGCACCCCGCACTTCGACTACGTCTGCCAGGCAGCGACGTCGGGACTCACCGACGTCAGCGTCGCCACCGGAGTCCCGGTAGGCTTCGGCGTACTCACCTGCGACACCGAGCAGCAGGGCCTGGACCGCGCCGGCCTGCCGGGCTCAAAGGAAGACAAGGGCCACGAAGCCGTCACCGCGGCCCTGGCAACCGCCGTCGTCCTCAAGCAGTACAGCAAGTAGGCGGCAGCAACAGGCGGGTCGGGCGCGGTGTGTGTTCCCTCACATCGCGCCCGTCATGCAACCGCCCGGGAAGCGTGGTTCCGGCCGTACCAAGTAGGCTGGAGGGTGTGAAGAATTTCGAGACGCTGTTCGCTGAGCTCAGCGAGAAGGCAGCCACCCGCCCGGAAGGCTCCCGCACCGTCGCTGAGTTGGAGTCCGGTGTTCACGGCATCGGCAAAAAAGTCGTTGAAGAAGCAGCCGAAGTGTGGATGGCTGCCGAATATGAATCCGACGAAGCCGCGGCCGAGGAAATTTCCCAACTGCTCTACCACCTGCAGGTCCTGATGCTCGCCAAAGGCCTGACCCTGGAAGACGTCTACAAGCATCTGTAGCCACCGGTCCAGCGCGCCTCCTGCCGCCGTGCCCGCTGTGGCCTGCTTTGCCTGAACATCCAGACCTTCCAAATCCAGAAAGACTTTCCCATGCTGCGAGTAGCCGTCCCCAACAAGGGATCCCTGTCCGAAGCCGCCTCCGCGATGCTGTCCGAGGCGGGATACCGCCAGCGCCGTGACAGCCGCGAGCTGGTGATGGTGGACCCGGACAACGACATCGAGTTCTTCTTCCTCCGCCCCCGCGATATCGCGGTGTACGTGGGACAGGGAACGCTCGACGTCGGCATCACCGGCCGCGACCTGCTGCTCGACGCCGAGGTTGAGGCCGAAGAACTGCTGCCGCTGGGATTCGCCGCCTCCACCTTCCGCTTCGCCGGCCCCGTCGGCGACTTCAAGGCAGCAGAGGAACTCGAAGGCAAGCGCCTCGCCACCAGCTACGACGGGCTGCTTCGCGGCTACCTCGCCGAGCGCGGCATCAACGCCAAGGTGGTGCGGCTGGACGGTGCGGTGGAGTCCTCGGTCCGCCTCGGCGTCGCCGACGCCATCGCCGACGTCGTGGAAACCGGCAACACCCTCAAGGCCGCCGGGATGGAAATCTTCGGCGAACCCATCCTGAAGTCCGAGGCCGTCCTGATCCGCCGCACGGGCGAAGGCGGGGCCGCGAACGGCACCGCCCGGGAAATCGATGTCCTCATCCGGCGCCTGCAGGGCGTCCTGGTGGCCCGGCAGTACGTCCTCATGGACTACGACATCCGCAAGGAACTCGTGGAAAAGGCCGCCGCCCTGACGCCCGGCCTGGAATCACCCACCGTGTCCCCGCTCAGGGACTCCGACTGGGTCGCCGTCCGGTCCATGGTGCCCAAGAAGGAAACCAACCGGATCATGGATGAGCTGTACGACCTCGGAGCCCGCGCCATCCTGGTCAGCAGCATCCACGCCTGCCGCATCTAGCGGCGGCATCCACAGCACCGGGCATCCACAGCAGCACAGATTTTCCAGGAGTTTCCATGGCAGTAGCAGTCCGCGTCATCCCCTGCCTTGACGTCGACGCCGGGCGCGTCGTCAAGGGCGTCAACTTCGAAGGCCTCCGCGACGCCGGCGACCCCGTGGAGCTGGCCCACCGCTACGACAACGCCGGAGCCGACGAACTGACGTTCCTCGACGTCACGGCCTCCTCGGGCAACCGCGAAACCACGTTCGACGTCGTCCGCCGCACCGCGGAGGAAGTCTTTATTCCGCTGTGCGTCGGCGGCGGCGTCCGCGGCGTGGCCGAGGTGGACAAGCTGCTCCGCTTCGGTGCCGACAAGGCAGCGATCAACACGGCCGCCGTCGCACGCCCGGACGTCATTGACGAAATCACCCGGCATTTCGGATCCCAGGTCCTGGTGCTCTCCGTGGACGCCCGCCGCACGCGCCCCGGCTCAAAGCCCACGCCGTCGGGCTTTGAAGTTACCACCCACGGCGGACGTACCGGCACCGGAATCGACGCGATCGAATGGGCCAAGGAAGCGGCAGACCGCGGCGTCGGCGAGATCCTGCTGAACTCCATCGACGCCGACGGCACCAAGGACGGCTTCGACCTCGAAATGATCAAAATGGTCCGCGCTGCCGTGAAGGTTCCATTGATCGCGTCCGGTGGCGCCGGGGAGCCGGCGCACTTCCCGCCGGCCGTAGCCGCCGGGGCCGACGCCGTCCTGGCCGCCTCGATCTTCCACTGGGGCCCCAACGACATGATGCACCAGGTCAAGGACGCCATCCGCAACGCAGGCTTCGAAGTAAGGTAACCCAACTTACTGGCAGTTGTTGTCGTTCTGGCCGCCCATAACGACAACTATTGCGAGTCAGTTGGGTTTAAAGCCCCACCTCGGCTGACTGAAGGAGCGCGACGGCGTCCGGCTGGCCTTCGAAGGTGACCAGGGCATGGCGGGTGCGGCCATGGGCGTGCATCAGCAGTTCGCCGGGCTCACCGACGATCGCCACTGAGACGGGGGCGCGCTTGGCAACATGGCGGGGACCCGAAGGGCGCACGAGCACGATGCCCAGGTCGACACCGCGGTAGAGGATGGCGGCCCGCTTGACGAGCTCGTCCCAGAGGGCGTCCGAGTAGGCCTCGTCCAGGGCGCGGGGCGCCCACCGGTCCACGGCGCGCCGCACGTCTTCGGTATGCACGAAGTATTCGATGAGGTTGGAGCTCTCGTCCAGCGCCTTGATGTTCATCGGTGAAAGCGCCGGGGGACCGGCACGGAAAGTGTTCACCAGCCCGGCGTACTCCTCGGGAGTGCCCAGCTTCGCTGCGAGCCTCGCCGTGGCCTGGTCCGAAGCCTTCGACAACCGCTTGATGATGAGGCCGAGGCCGACGGAGATCTTCCGCTCCCGCAGGTAAAGGTGCGCGGCAAGGTCCCTGGTGCGCCAGCCCTTGCACAGCGTGGGCGCATCAGGACCGGCCGCAAGCAGGGTCTCGGCCAGGACTTCTCGGGACGGTTCGACGAAATGCATCACTTGGAAAACTAGCATGACCGGCACGGAGTTGGGCAGCGTCCCCGCTGCGCCTGGCGCGCCGCCGGCCGGGGCAGAGTTCACATCCGGTCCGGCCCCGGCAGAGGCACTAGACTTGACCTGATGTCTGAACAGCCCGCCCCTTCCCAAACCGCCGTCCAGGGACAAACCAATGTCCGCGCCGACGCCAGCCCCCTGCCCACGGAACTCGCCGCCGCCCTGAAGCGTGACGCCGCCGGCCTGGTGGCCGCCGTCGTGCAGCAGTACGACACCAACGAGGTACTGATGCTGGGCTGGATGGACGATGAAGCCCTGCACCGCACCATGACCACTGGCCGGGTCACGTTCTACTCCCGCTCCCGCCAGGAGTACTGGCGCAAGGGGGACACCTCGGGCCATGTGCAGTGGGTCAAGTCCGTCGCCATGGACTGCGACGGCGACGCGCTGCTGGTGCGCGTGGACCAGGTGGGTGCCGCCTGCCACACAGGCACCCGGACCTGCTTTGACGGCAGGGAACTGAACGTCACCACGGCCGAAGCGGTCTGAACCGGCGGCGCGGCCGGGCACCACTGCCCGGACGGCAGCCCAAACCCTTCGCAGGAAATACAGGCTTCGCAGGAAACACAGGCGTCCGGCACTGCCCGGGCCCCGACAAGATTAGGCGGAAAACCATAGCCATGCAGGACCTTGGAATCATCAGCCCCAGCCTGGAGGAGTTCCGGGAACTGGCCGGCCACAGCCGTGTCATTCCCGTCCGGCTCAAGGTGCTCGCGGACGCGGAGACACCCATCGGCCTGTACCGCAAGCTCGCGCAGGGCCAGCCCGGTACCTTCCTGATGGAATCCGCGGCCGTGGGCGGCGCCTGGTCGCGCTACTCCTTCATTGGCGCCAGGTCCCGCGCCACCCTGACGACCAAGGACGGAAACGCGCACTGGCTCGGTGAACCGCCCGCCGGGGTTCCCGTCTCGGGCAGCCCGGTGGACGCGGTCCGCGACACCATTGATGCCCTGCGCACTGACAGGTTTGAAGGGCTCCCGCCCTTTACCTCCGGCCTGGTGGGCTTCCTCGGCTGGGAAACCGTCCGCCACTGGGAGCGGCTGGTCAGCCCGCCCGAGGACGACCTGCAACTGCCCGAGCTGGCCCTGAACCTGGTCACCGACATGGCTGTCCACGACAATGTGGACGGCACGGTGCTGCTGATCGCCAACGCCATCAACTTCGACAACAGCTCCGAACGCGTGGACGAGGCCTGGCACGACGCCGTCGCCCGGGTGAAGCAGCTCCTGGCCAAGGTCAGCACCCCCGTGGCCCAGCCCGTCTCGGTCCTTGCCCCCGCAGCCCTGGACTTCGCCTCGAGCGTGCAGGAGCGCTGGGATGAAAACGAGTACCTGGCAGCCCTGGACCGGGGCAAGGAAGCCATTGTGGACGGCGAGGTGTTCCAGGTTGTTATCTCGCGGCGCTTCGAAATGGAGTGCAAGGCCTCCGCACTGGACGTCTACCGGGTGCTGCGGAACACCAACCCCAGCCCCTATATGTATATCTTCAGCCTCGAGGACGCCGACGGCCGCGAATACTCCATTGTCGGTTCCTCCCCGGAAGCCCTGGTCACCGTCACCGGCGGCGAGGTCATCACCCACCCCATCGCCGGGTCGCGCCCGCGCGGCAAGACCGTGGAGGCGGACAAGGCCCTCGCCGAGGAGCTCCTGGCCGACCAGAAGGAACGCGCAGAGCACCTCATGCTGGTGGACCTCTCCCGCAACGACCTTTCCAAGGTCTGCGTGGCGGGCACCGTGGACGTCACCCAGTTCATGGAGGTGGAGCGGTTCAGCCACATCATGCACCTGGTGTCCACCGTCGTGGGCCGGCTGGCGCCGGAGGCAAAGGCGTACGACGTCCTGAAGGCAACCTTCCCGGCCGGCACCCTCTCCGGTGCCCCCAAACCACGCGCACTGCGGCTGCTCGACGAACTGGAACCGCACCGCCGCGGCATCTACGGCGGTGTAGTGGGTTACCTGGACTTCGCCGGCGACATGGACATGGCCATCGCCATCCGCTCGGCACTGCTGCGTGAAGGACGGGCCTATGTCCAGGCCGGCGGCGGCATCGTCGCCGATTCGGTGAACCCCACCGAGGCCCTGGAGACCGTGAACAAAGCCGCGGCTCCGCTCCGCGCGGTCCACACTGCCGGCTCCCTGCAGGACATCTCGGCAGACTCCCTCCCCGGCGGGACGGGCGCCTGATGCCTGATCCGGGATCCGCCACTGGACAGGCGGGCGCCGCGAAGAAGGCCACCCCGGCCTGGGCGCGGAAGTCAACGCTGGTGCTGCTGATCGCCGTGCTGGCCCTGGCAGTCTTCGGCACCACCACACAGACCTGGCTGAGTGTGGCGCTGGATCCAAACCAGTTGGGCCAGGCAGGTCCGGCCCAAGGACCCCTCGATGTCCAAGGCAGCGACGCGGCCACCGCGGTTACCGCGCTTGCCCTGGTGGCCCTCGCGGGCGGGCTGGCAGCGGCCATCGCGGGCCGGATCGCGCGCTGGATCATCACCGCGATCATCGTCCTGGCGTCGGCAGGCATCGTCGCCGCGGCCGGCACGGTCCTCTCCGACCCCCTTGCCGCCGCCCAGGGATCCATCGCCGCCGCAACGGGTGTCAGCGGCAGCCAGGCCCAGGTGGCCGTGACCGCGTTCCCGACGCTCGCCGTCGCCGCCGGCTGCCTCCTTGCCCTTGCCGGGCTCCTCGTCATTCCCGCGGGAAGGCATTGGAAGACGCGGACCAAGTACGACGCGCCCGGGGCCGCCGGAACCGCCGGGGACAGCGGCGCGGCCGGCCCGGTTGACGAAATCGACAGCTGGGACCGGCTCTCACGCGGCGACGACCCCACCTGACCAGTTCCTGCCGCCGCCCGCACTTCGCGCGGCGGCCCGCCGATAACGGGTCGACGGACAAAAAATGGCAGAATATAAGCAGTATCCACCCTGAGGAGATTTTCCATGAGCAAAGCACCTGCGTCCGTTTCCAAGTCCGGTACCCGACAGGTAGCCCCCGGCGCCATCGACCACAGCCAGGAACTTGGCCACGGCAACAGCCCTGCAGCCTGGACCTGCGTCATCGTTATGCTGGTCGGCGCCCTCATCATGTCAATCGCCTTCATCATCGCCAACACCCCCATCTTCATCGCAGGTGCAGGCGTTATGGTCGTGGGCCTGATCCTCGGTTACGTTATGCGCAAGGCAGGCTACGGCGTCGAAGGCAGCAAGCTGAAGAACTCCGGCCACTGATGGCAACTGTTCTCGACGACATCAATGCCGGTGTCCGGGAGGATATGGAGGCCAGGAAGCGGCTCGTTTCGCTGGCTGAACTGAAGGACCGGGCGCAGGCCGCACCGCCCGCCCGCGACGCCTGGGCGGCGCTCGGCGGACCCTCTGCGGCGCGCGACCAGCTCAAGGTCATCGCCGAAATCAAGCGCCGCAGCCCCTCCAAGGGCGACCTCGCCAGCATCGGCGACCCCGCGTCGCTCGCACGGCAGTATGCCGACGGCGGAGCCGCCGTCATCAGCGTCCTCACCGAGCAGCGCCGCTTCAACGGCTCGCTGGCGGACCTCGATGCCGTCCGCGCCGCCGTCGACGTCCCCCTGCTGCGCAAGGACTTCACGCTGGACGAGTACCAGATCTGGGAAGCCCGTGCCCACGGGGCGGACCTGGTCCTGCTCATCGTTGCCGCCCTTTCCGACAGCCAGCTCAGCGGGTTCAGTGCGCTCAGCGCCGAACTCGGCATGAACGTACTGGTGGAAACGCACACGGAAGAAGAAATCGAACGTGCTGCGGCCGCCAACGCCCGGATCATCGGCGTCAACGTTCGGAACCTGAAGACGCTCGACGTCGACCGTTCCGTATTCGCGTCCCTTGCCGGACGCATTCCGGCCGGGGCGCTGGTTGTTGCCGAGTCCGGCGTCCGGGACGTCGACGACGTCACACACTACGCGGCCAGCGGCGCCAACGCGGTGCTGGTCGGTGAGGCTTTGGTGAGCCACTCCACCCCGCGCGAGCGGATCGCGGAGTTCAGCGCGGCCGGCGCGGCCGCCATCGCCGCGCGCCGCTGACGGACCGCAACTGCCTATAGGCACACTGCGGAGCCGGCGGTGCCGGTCCTGCAGCGCGCACCTGCTGTTCCGGCTGCCAGCCGGTACAGCGCACCATTTGACGACTCAACTTTCGAACAGGACGGGACTGATGGCCGACGCACCCTCAGGAAACGCTGACAACAACGCCGCCGAAGCATTCCTGGAGGGCGGCTCCCTCCGGCACGCGCCCGGCCCGTACTTCGGCAGCTACGGCGGCCGGTGGATGCCGGAGTCCCTCATCGCCGCCCTGGACGAGCTCGAGGAAACCTTCGACAAGGCCAAGGACGACCCCGAGTTCCGCGCCCAGGTCGCGGACCTGAACAAGAACTACTCCGGCCGTCCGTCGCTGCTGACCGAGGCCAAGCGGTTTTCGGAGCACGCCGGGGGAGTGCGGGTGTTCCTCAAGCGCGAGGACCTCAACCACACCGGTTCGCACAAGATCAACAACGTCCTGGGCCAGGCCCTGCTCGCCAAGCGCATGGGCAAGACGCGGGTCATCGCCGAAACCGGTGCCGGCCAGCACGGTGTGGCTAGCGCCACCGCCGCAGCCCTGATGGGACTGGAATGCGTGGTCTACATGGGTGCTGAGGACTGCCGCCGCCAGGCCCTGAACGTGGCGAGGATGGAACTGCTGGGCGCCACCGTCATCCCGGTGACCAGCGGATCGCAGACCCTCAAGGATGCCATCAACGACGCCCTCCGCGACTGGGTGGCCAACGTCCACAACACCCACTACCTGCTGGGTACCGCCGCGGGCGCGCACCCGTTCCCCGCCATGGTCCGGTACTTCCATGAGGTCATCGGCGAGGAGGCCCGCGCCCAGATCCTGGAGCAGGAGGGCCGGCTTCCCGACGCTGTCTGCGCCTGCATCGGCGGCGGCTCCAACGCGATCGGCATCTTCCACGGGTTCCTCGACGACCCGTCCGTGAAGATCTACGGTTTTGAAGCCGGCGGCGACGGGGTGGACACTGGACGGCACGCTGCCACCATCACCCTGGGCAAGCCCGGCGTCCTCCATGGTGCCCGCTCCTACCTGATGCAGGACGACGACGGCCAGACCATCGAGTCCCACTCCATCTCCGCCGGCCTCGACTACCCCGGTGTGGGCCCGGAGCACTCCTACCTCGCGGACATCGGCCGGGTCAGCTACGAGCCGATCACCGACAGCGAGGCCATGGACGCCTTCCGGCTGCTCTGCCGCACCGAAGGCATCATCCCCGCCATCGAGTCCTCGCACGCCCTTGCCGGTGCCATCAAGGTGGGCCGGCGGCTCGCGGCCGATGACCCCGCCACCGCCGCTGAGAAGATCGTGATCGTCAACCTGTCCGGACGCGGCGACAAGGACGTGGCCACCGCCGCCGAATGGTTCGACCTGTTGGACAAGAATTCCGCCGAATCTGAGATCGGCAAAGAAGGGGAGCAGCTGTGAGCAGCGCAGGAATTAACGGCAGCGCCCGGACGGCCGGCAAGGCGCAGGTGGCCAGCAAGTCGGCAGCGGCCATCGATCGCGCCCGGGCCCAGGGCCGCGCCGCCCTGATCGCCTACCTGCCCGCCGGGTACCCCAATGTGGAGGAATCCATCGCCGCCGGCATCGCAGCCGCCAAAAACGGTGCTGACCTGATCGAAATCGGCATCCCGTACTCGGACCCCGTCATGGACGGCCAGGTCATCCAGGCCGCCACCACCGAGGCGCTGGCCAACGGCTTCCGGGTCAGCCAGGTCTTCGACGTCGTTGCCGGCATCACCAGCCAGACCGACGCCGCCGTGCTGGTCATGACCTACTGGAACCCTGTGGTGCGGATGGGCGTGGATGAGTTTGCCCGCCGCCTCGCCGAAGCCGGAGGAGCGGGCCTCATCACCCCCGACCTCATCCCCGACGAGGCCGCCGAATGGATGGAAGCCTCGGACAAGCACGGGCTGGACCGCGTCTTCCTGGTCGCCCCGTCGTCCACTGCTGAGCGTATGCAGCGGACCGTCGACGCGAGCCGCGGCTTCGTCTACGCCGTGTCCATCATGGGGGTCACCGGTGCCCGTTCGTCGGTCAGCAGCGCCGCCAGGGACGTGGTGTCCGCGGCCCACAGCGCCGGCGCCGAGCGCGTCTGCGTCGGCCTCGGCGTCTCCAACGCCGACCAGGTCCGCGAAATCGCCGCCTACGCCGAAGGCGTCATCGTCGGCACCGCCCTGGTCAAAACCCTGGGCGACGGCGGCGTGGACGCCGTCGCGGCGCTCACCAAGGACCTGAGCACCGGACTCTCGAGGGAAGAAGCCTAAAACCGATGCAGACCCTCCTTCAGGCGGCGGCCCTGGCCCCCGCACTGGTGCCCGCCAGCATTCCGAGCCCGGACTGGTCCGGCTTCGACATCCCCCTTCCTTGGGGAACGCTGCGCATCCACGCCTACGCCCTGTGCATCCTGGCCGGCATCGTGGCGGGCCTCTGGCTCACCTCGGCCCGCTGGGCGAAGCGCGGCGCCCCTGAAGGAAGCGTCTGGGACATCGTCGTCTGGGCCATCCCGTTCGGGATCATCGGCGGACGGCTCTACCACGTGTTCTCGTCGCCGGACGCCTACTTCGGCCCCGGCTTCGACGGCACCGGCGACCTTTCGCTCATTCCGCAGATACAGCGCGGCGGACTGGGAATCTGGGGGGCCGTGGTGCTGGGTGTCGTTGGTGCCTGGATCGGCTGCCGCCGCAGCGGCGTCAAGCTCTCCGCGTTCCTCGACGCCGCGGCCCCCGGCCTGCTGCTGGCCCAGGCCATCGGCCGCTGGGGCAACTGGTTCAACCAGGAACTCTTTGGCGGGCCCACCACGCTGCCCTGGGGTCTGGAGATCGACCCCGACAACGCGAACTTCCCCGCCGGCGTCCCCGCGGACACCCTGTTCCACCCGACGTTCCTGTACGAATCGCTCTGGAACCTTGCCGGCGTCGTCCTCCTGCTTGCGCTGGACCGCCGGTTTAACTTCCGCCGCAGCCGCCTCTTCTGGCTCTACGCCATGTACTACACTCTGGGCAGGGTGTGGATCGAGGCCATGCGGATCGATGAAGCCGAGCAGATTTCGCTGTTCGGCATCACCACGCGCCTGAATGTCTGGACCAGTATTTTCGTGTTTGTGACTGCCCTGGCGATCTTTATCTACCTGGGCAGGAGGGGCCGCCCCGAGCCGGACACCGTGTATCTGCCAGGCCGGGAACCTGCGAAAACAGTGGCCGGAACGGCCGCGGACACCGCTTCCGGAGGCAGCACCAGTGAGGTCCGTGATCCGGACCCGGTTGTCTCAGATAGTGAATCGCGTGATAATCTCCCTGATAACCAAAGCGGTTCCACGCCTGCCTCCGTCCCCGCGGAGCAGGACGCGGCAGCACCGGCGGCGGGCAGTGCGCCCGGACCCGATGCAGCGGCTTCCGGACACTCCGGAAGCACGGCCAGAGGAACGGCGCCGGAGGCCGGCACCAGCAAGTAGAACGCCGGCCGCGCAGGGCAGCAGAGCCACCGCTCGAAGGGCCCGAAACCACAATGTCGTGGCATGGGGCACCGTACGGAAAGCAAGAGCTGCTGGCCGGTGGTGCCTTGGGCAGGGGCCTGCGTAACCGTTAGTTCAGCAGGCCGGGCTGACCTACAATTCCAGTAAGTAACACTTTGTTGTGCCCTCAACTGCGGCGCCGACGAGTGGGGCCAACGGTGTCCCTTCCATACGCACGATCAGGAGGAAGGACGTCTCCCATGACCCAAACTCTGCATACTCCCAGCTGGTCCGAACCGGATCAGCCTGAGACTGCCATGTCGCCGTTCCAGCGGTTTGCAGCCATGCCGGAAGCCGCCGGGCTGTACAACCCCGAGCAGGAGAAGGACGCCTGCGGCCTTGCGATCATCGCAACGCTCCGGGGAGAGCCCGGGTACGACATTGTTGACGCCGCCCTCACCGCCCTGCGCAACCTTGAGCACCGCGGCGCCGTGGGCGCCGACGAAGGCACCGGTGACGGTGCCGGCCTCCTGATGCAGATCCCGGATGAGTTCTTCCGGGCCGTCACCGAATTCGAACTTCCCGCACCTGGCCAGTACGTTGCCGGTACCGCGTTCCTGCCGGCCGAGCAGCGCGAGGCGGACGCCGCGAAGGCAGGCATCGAGGGCCTCGCCGCGGACGAGGGCCTGAAGGTCCTCGGCTGGCGCGAAGTGCCCGTCGTCGCGGACCTCGTCGGTGCCATGGCCCGTGCCTGCATGCCGTACTTCTCCCAGCCCTTCCTGGCCTCCGCCACGGGGGAGGAGCTGGACCGCAACGAGCTCGATTCCCGCGCCTGGCGGATCCGCAAGCGCGCGCAGAACAAGTTCGGTGTGTACTTCCCGTCGCTGTCGTCGCGGACCATCGTGTACAAGGGCATGCTGACCACGGCACAGCTGGAGCCGTTCTACCCTGACCTTTCGGATAAGCGCTTTAAGACCAAGCTGGCGATCGTCCACTCACGCTTCTCCACCAACACGTTCCCGTCCTGGCCGCTGGCACAGCCGTTCCGCACCATCGCGCACAACGGCGAAATCAACACCGTCAAGGGCAACCGGAACTGGATGCGTGCCCGCCAGTCGCAGTTGGCCAACCCGCTGCTTGGCGACTCACCTGAAGAGCTGTACCCCATCTGCACCCCGGGCGCTTCGGACTCCGCGTCCTTCGACGAGGTGGCCGAGCTCCTCTGGCTCTCGGGCCGGCCCATCACGCACTCGATCATGATGATGATCCCGGAGGCCTGGGAAAACCACGCCACCATGGATCCGGCCCGGCGCGCGTTCTACGAGTACCACTCGCTGCTCATGGAGCCGTGGGACGGTCCCGCCGCCGTGTCGTTCACCGACGGCAACCTGGTCGGCGCCACCCTGGACCGCAACGGGCTGCGCCCGGGCCGGTTCTGGATCACCGAAGACGGCCTGATCGTCTTCGCTTCCGAGGTGGGCGTCATCGACGTCGAGCCCTCCAAGGTGGTCAAGAAGGGCCGCGTCTCCCCGGGCAAGATGTTCCTGGTGGACACCGAGGCCGGCCGCATCATCGACGACGAAGAGGTCAAGGCCGAGGTTGCCGCGGCCAACCCGTGGGCGGAGTGGGTCAAGGACAACTTGATCGACCTCAACGAACTGCCCGAGCGCGAGCACGTGGTGCACACCGCTGCGTCCGTCAACATCCGCCAGCGCACCTTCGGCTACACCACCGAGGAACTGAAGATCCTGCTGGGCCCGATGGCCCGCACCGGTGCCGAGCCGCTCGGTGCCATGGGCTCCGACACCCCGGTTGCAGTGCTGTCCAAGCGGCCGCGCCTGCTGTTCGACTACTTTGTGCAGTCCTTCGCGCAGGTCACCAACCCGCCGCTGGACGCCATCCGCGAAGAGCTGGTCACGTCGCTGACGTGCGCCATCGGCCCGAACGGCAACCTGCTGGACACCAAGCAGGTCCGCCAGCCCCAGGTCCAGCTGCCGTTCCCGGTGATCAACAACGACCAGCTCGCCAAGATCGCCAACATCGAGGATGCCGACGGCAACCGCGTGGCCATGAAGGTCCGCGGCCTCTACCGGCCCGAAGGCGGCGAGAACGCCCTGCGCGCCCGCCTGACCGAGATCTGCGAGCAGGTGTCCGGTGCCATCAACCGTGGCGTCCAGTACATCGTGCTCTCGGACCGCGACTCCAACGCCCAGTGGGCGCCCATCCCGTCGCTGCTGCTCGTCAGCGCCGTGCACCACCACCTGCTCCGCAGCGCCAACCGCACCAAGACCGCCCTGGTGGTCGAGGCCGGCGACGTCCGCGAGACGCACCACGTGGCCGTGCTCATCGGCTACGGCGCCTCCGCCGTGAACCCGTACCTGGCCATGGAGTCCGTGGAGCAGCTCATCGCTGCCGGCGACGTCACCGGCGTCACCCCGCAGGACGGCGTCTACAACCTGATCAAGGGCCTCGGCAAGGGCGTCCTGAAGATCATGTCCAAGATGGGCATCTCCACCGTCGCCTCCTACACCGGCGCGCAGACGTTCGAGGCCCTTGGCCTCGGGCAGGAGCTGGTGGACGAGTTCTTTGCCGGCACCCATTCCCAGCTGGGCGGCGTCGGCCTCGACGTCATCGCGGCCGAGGTTTCGGCGCGCCACCAGATGGCGTACCCCGACGGCGGCATCGAGCAGCCGCACCGCCCGCTGCTGGGCGGCGGCGAGTACCAGTGGCGCCGCGACGGCGAGCCGCACCTGTTCAACCCCGAGACGGTCTTCCGGCTGCAGCACGCCACGCGTGAGCGCCGCTACGACATCTTCAAGGCCTACACCAAGGGCGTGGATGACCAGTCCACCAACCTGATGACCCTCCGTGGCCTGCTCAAGTTCAAAAATGAGCGTCCGGCTGTTCCGCTCGAGGAAGTGGAGCCCGTCTCCAGCATCGTCAAGCGGTTCTCGACCGGTGCCATGAGCTACGGCTCCATCTCCAAGGAGGCCCACGAGACCCTGGCGATCGCCATGAACCGGCTGGGCGGCAAGTCCAACACCGGTGAAGGCGGCGAGGACGTGGAGCGACTGATGGATCCGGAGCGCCGTTCCGCCGTCAAGCAGATTGCGTCCGGCCGGTTCGGTGTGACCAGCCTGTACCTGACCAACGCCGACGACATCCAGATCAAGATGGCCCAGGGCGCCAAGCCCGGCGAAGGCGGCCAGCTAATGGCGCAGAAGGTCTACCCCTGGGTGGCCCGCACCCGCCACTCGACGCCCGGCGTTGGACTGATCTCCCCGCCCCCGCACCACGACATCTACTCGATCGAGGACCTGGCGCAGCTCATCTACGATGCCAAGCGCGCCAACCCCTCCGCCCGGGTGCACGTCAAGCTGGTGTCGGAAGTCGGGATCGGCACCGTGGCGTCCGGCGTGACCAAGGCGAAGGCCGACGTCGTACTTGTCTCCGGACACGACGGCGGAACCGGCGCCTCGCCGCTGAACTCGCTCAAGCACGCCGGTGTACCGTGGGAGCTCGGCCTGGCCGAGACCCAGCAGACGCTGATGCTGAACGGCCTGCGTGACCGCGTTGTGGTGCAGGTTGACGGCCAGCTGAAGACCGGCCGCGACGTTGTGATCGCAGCCCTGCTGGGCGGCGAGGAGTTCGGTTTCGCGACCGCGCCGCTGGTGGTCGAAGGCTGCATCATGATGCGTGTCTGCCACCTGGACACCTGCCCTGTGGGTGTTGCCACGCAGAACCCGGAACTGCGCGCCCGCTTCACCGGCAAGCCCGAATTCGTGGTCAACTTCTTCGAGTTCCTGGCCGAGGAAGTCCGCGAGATCCTCGCTGAGCTGGGCTTCCGCAGCCTGGAAGAGGCCATCGGCCACGCCGAGGTCCTCGACACCCGCGATGCGGTCGACCACTGGAAGGCCGACGGCCTGGACCTGGATCCGATCCTGCACGGCCTCGAGTTTGACGACGACGCGCCGCTGCGGAACATGACCGGCCAGAACCACGAGCTGGACAAGCACTTCGACCAGCGCCTGATCACCATGTCCACCGAAGCCCTCACGGACCGCAGCCCGGTGAAGATCACCGTGGACGTCATCAACACGGACCGTTCCGTCGGCACCATGCTGGGCCACGTCGTCACCAAGACGTTCGGCACCGACGTGCTGGCCACGGACACGATCGACGTGACCCTGAACGGGACCGCCGGCCAGTCGCTGGGCGCCTTCCTGCCTGCGGGCATCACCCTGCGGCTGTACGGCGACTCGAACGACTACGTCGGCAAGGGCCTGTCCGGCGGACGGATCATCGTCCGCCCGGACCGCACCAACGTGTTCAAGGCGGAAACCAACGTCATTGCCGGCAACGTGATCGGTTACGGCGCCACGAGCGGTGAACTGTTCCTGCGCGGCGAGGTGGGCGAACGCTTCCTGGTCCGCAACTCCGGTGCCACCGCCGTCGTCGAAGGCATTGGCGACCACGGCTGCGAGTACATGACCGGCGGGCAGACGCTGATCATCGGCCGCACCGGCCGCAACTTCGGTGCCGGCATGTCCGGCGGTACCGCCTACGTCCTTGACCTGGACACCGCCAGGGTCAACAAGGAAGCCCTGCAGTCCGGCGAACTCCAGCTCCGCGAGCTGGACGCCGAGGACCGCGACATCGTGCACGGCCTGCTGGTCAAGCACGTGGAAGAAACTGACTCCCAGCTGGCTGCGCGCCTCCTCGAGAACTTCGATGACACCGCCGCCCGCATCACCAAGGTGCTGCCGCGCGACTACGCGGCCGTGCTGCAAACCCGTCTCGACGCCATCGAAGAGGGCCTTGACCCCGACGGCGAAGAAGTCTGGTCCCGAATCCTGGAGGTAACCGGTGGCTGATCCACGCGGATTTCTGAAAGTACGCCAGCGTGAAACCCAGCCGCGCCGCCCCGTTCCGGTCCGCATCATGGACTGGAAGGAAGTCTACGAGGCGCAGGAGAAGGGCACGCTGAAGGCCCAGGCGGGCCGCTGCATGGACTGCGGCATCCCGTTCTGCCACCAGGGCTGCCCGCTGGGCAACCTGATTCCCGAGTGGAACGACCTCATGTGGCGGGACAAGGGCGAGGAAGCGATCGAGCGCCTGCACGCCACGAACAACTTCCCGGAGTGGACTGGCCGGCTATGCCCCGCGCCGTGCGAGGCATCCTGCGTGCTGGGCATCAACCAGCCCGCCGTGACCATCAAGCAGGTTGAGGTCTCCATCATCGATGAGGCCTTCGACAACGGCTGGGTCAACCCGCTGCCGCCGCACCGCCTCACCGGCAAGACGGTCGCCGTCGTCGGTTCCGGCCCTGCCGGCCTGGCTGCTGCCCAGCAGCTGACCCGTGTTGGCCACACCGTCGCCGTCTACGAGCGGGACGACAAGATCGGTGGCCTGCTGCGGTACGGCATCCCCGACTTCAAGATGGAGAAAGAGCAGGTGGACCGCCGGCTCGAGCAGATGAAGGCCGAGGGCACCCGCTTCCGCACCGGCGTCGCTGTTGGTACCGACGTGACCTGGGAGCAGCTGCGCCGCCGGTACGACGCCGTGGTCATCGCCACCGGCGCCACCGTGCCCCGCGACCTGCCGATCCCGGGCCGCGACCTGGACGGCGTGCACTTCGCCATGGACTACCTGGTCCCGGCCAACCGCGTCGTGGCGGGGGAGACCATCGAAAACCAGATCCACGCCCAGGGCAAGCACGTGGTGATCCTCGGTGGTGGCGACACCGGAGCTGACTGCCTCGGCACCGCGCACCGGCATGGCGCTGCGTCCGTCACCACCCTGGCCATCGGCAAGCAGCCTCCGGCCGAGCGCGCCAGCCACCAGCCGTGGCCGACGTTCCCCACCCTCTTCGAGGTTGCCAGTGCGCACGAGGAAGGCGGTGAGCGCACGTACCTCGCCTCCACCGTTGAGTTCGTGGGCGAGGACGGCAAGCTGACCGGCGTCAAGGTGGCCGAGACGGAATTCGTCGACGGCAAGCGGCTGCCCAAGGCCGGTACCGAGCGCATCATTCCCGCGGACCTGGTGTTCCTGTCCCTGGGCTTCACCGGAGCCGAGCCCGCCAACATCACCGAACAGGTGAAGGCCGAGTTCGACGGCCGCGGCAACGTGGCCCGCGACGGGTACTACATGACCAACACCGAGGGTGTCTTCGTTGCCGGTGACGCCGGCCGCGGACAGTCACTGATCGTGTGGGCTATCGCCGAGGGCCGCGCCGCAGCGGCCGCCGTCGACAAGTACCTGATGGGAAGCACCATCCTTCCCGCGCCCGTTGCGCCGACGGACCGTGCCATCGCCGTCCTCTAGCGCTGCACCGGGGGTTTAAGTTCATCCCCGCGACAACTTAACCAATGCAACTGACCAATAGGGTAGGTATATGAGACGCGCAAAAATTGTGGCTACTTTCGGCCCGGCAATTGCCAGCTATGAGAACACCCTCGCGGTGCTCGAAGCAGGCGTTGACGTCGCCCGCATGAACATGAGCCACGGCGACTACTCCGTGCATGACAACACCTACGAGAACGTCCGCAAGGCGGCCGCGGACCTGGGCAAGGCCGTGGCGATCATGGCCGACCTGCAGGGTCCGAAGATCCGCCTGGGCCGTTTCGTGGACGGCCCGCACGCCCTGGCTGTTGGTGACACTTTCACCATCACCACCGAGGACGTTCCGGGCACCAAGGACATCTGCTCCACCACGCTGAAGAGCCTCACGGAGGACGTCAACGTTGGCGACGCCCTGCTGATCGACGACGGCAAGGTGGCACTGCGCGCCGTCGCGGTCGACGACGTCAAGGTTGTTGCCGAGGTGACCGTGGGCGGGATGGTGTCCAACAACAAGGGCATTAACCTGCCCGGTGTTGCGGTCAATGTTCCGGCCCTGAGCGAGAAGGATGAGGACGACTTGCGCTGGGCGCTGCGCCGCGGCGTGGACCTGGTGGCGCTGTCCTTCGTCCGTGACGCGCAGGACATCACCCGCGTGCACGAGATCATGGACGAGGAAGGCCGCCGTGCGCCGGTCATCGCCAAGATCGAGAAGCCGCAGGCTGTTGAGCAGCTGCCCGAGATCATTGACGCGTTCGACGCGATCATGGTGGCCCGTGGCGACCTGGGTGTGGAGCTTCCGCTGGAGGAAGTGCCGATCGTGCAGAAGCGTGCCATTGAGCTTGCCCGCCGCTGGGCGAAGCCGGTGATCGTGGCCACCCAGGTGCTGGAGTCCATGATCGACAACCCGCGCCCGACCCGTGCGGAGGCGTCTGACTGCGCCAACGCCGTGCTCGATGGTGCGGACGCTGTGATGCTGTCCGGTGAGACCAGTGTGGGCAAGTACCCGATCGACACCGTGAAGACCATGGCGCGGATCATTGAGTCCACCGAGGTCCACGGCCTGGAGCGCGTCCCCCCGCTGGGGACCAAGCCCAAGACCCGTGGCGGCGCGATCACCCGTGCCGCCGTCGAAATCGCGGACCAGCTGGACGCCAAGTACATTTGTGCGTTCACCCAGTCCGGTGACTCGGCACGCCGCCTGTCGCGCCTCCGGCCGATCAAGCCGGTCTTCGCGTTCACCCCGGTGGAGCAGGTCTGGAACCAGCTGGCACTGACTTGGGGCATCCAGCCGGTGCTGGTGCAGATGGTGGATCACACCGACGCGATGACCGCGCAGGTTGACCGCAGCCTCGAGGAAATGGGACTCGTGCAGGACGGTGACCTGGTGGTCATCGCCGCCGGTTCCCCTCCCGGAAAGGCCGGTTCCACCAACTCCCTGAAGGTGCACAAGGTGGGCGACCTCGCCGATTCCACCCGCGCTGGGGAACTCGCCAGCAACAAGGAAAAGCTCGGCCCCTGGCCGGAAAAGAAGAAGAAGAACCAGGCCGCCCAGGCCTAGGGCTTCGGACTACGCAAAGGACCCCTGCCGGTTGGCAGGGGTCCTTCGCGTTGGCGGGGTCCGCGGGTGGCGCCGGGCGGCAGGAACCCGGCAGGCCGCCGTCGTGCGCTGCCTGCCGGGCTGCCGGGACTAGTTGACCTGGTTGATGATGGTCTCGGCAACCTCGCGCATGCTGAGGCGGCGGTCCATCGAGGTCTTCTGGATCCAGCGGAACGCTTCCGGCTCCGTCAGGCCCATCTTGGTGGTGAGGAGGCTCTTCGCGCGTTCCACAAGCTTGCGGGTGGCGAACTGCTCCTGCAGGTCGGAGACCTCGCTTTCGAGGGCCTTGATCTCCTCGTGGCGGGAGAGGGCGATCTCGAGTGCGGGGATGAGGTCGGCGGGGGTGAAGGGCTTTACCACGTAGGCCATGGCGCCAGCGTCGCGGGCGCGCTCCACAAGTTCCTTCTGGCTGAACGCGGTCAGCAGCACGACGGGGGCGATGCGTGCCTTGACGATCTTCTCGGCCGCGGAGATGCCGTCCATAACGGGCATTTTGACGTCCATGAGGACAAGGTCCGGCTTCAGTTCCTCAGCGAGCTGAACGGCCTTTTCGCCGTTGTCTGCTTCGCCGATGACGTCATAGCCTTCGCCGCGCAGGATTTCGATAATGTCGAGGCGGATGAGCGTTTCATCCTCGGCCACGACGACGCGGCGCGCCGGCTGGGGCGATGGCTTTGACTCCGTCTGTTCAGTCACGGGATCTCCTTGGAAAGGTACGGCGGGAACATCACTATTTTAGGTGCGCCCGGTCCGGTACTTGGTCTGGATGGTCGGTTGCGGCGTCAGCGGCGCGATTCTGGAATTCAGCCTATCTGCATGTAGAGTAATTCCGCGTACGTGAAGCGATCGCGTTGCTCACAATCAGCTGTGGGCGTACGGTTTGCTCCATGTATTCCGCGCCCGAGTGGCGGAATTGGCAGACGCGCCGCACTCAAAATGCGGTATCGAAAGGTGTGTGGGTTCGAGTCCCACCTCGGGCACAGTGGATTCCCTCGTCAGAGGGTTTTTTGCTTTGACGTGTGGACAAAGCTTGCGCTGAGGCGCCTCTTACGCTAGGGGTGCGGGCTTTGGCCTGGCTGCCGCGGAGCCGATGCAGATGTGTGGGGTGGCGGGCTCAGTGCCCTGACTGATGGGCGCTCCGCCTGCTGGGCTGGGGTTATGTGATTCCTCGTTCCGGTTCTGTCGGGTGGGCCCTGGGTGGCCTACACCTGTTTATGGGCCGGGGGAGCGGGAACAACATGACTGGGGCCAGTTCCCGTCCAGCGGTGCTCAGCGTAGATACTGCAGACCAAGTCTCGGCTGGTCCAGCAGTTGCGCCCAGGACCACTTTCCGAACACCGCTAGCGCCTTGGACCCCACTCTTCTGCCTACTCCTGTTATTGGGTCTTCTTCGCGCCGCCAAGGAGCAGCGCCCCGAGCAAGGGCGATACCTTCCCGCTGGCGTTCACTGGTGAGGAAATGCCGTAACTTTTGAAATCGCGCTCATTGCCGGAGGAACGATGTTGGCCATTTGGTTCGTTGCCTGGAAGACCGAGTTCGCTCTGGCGAACTTCACCGCAACCTAGCGCGTAATCACGGGTGAAGGCGCGGAGGTCATCACTTCACGAGCCGGCCGGTCCAGCTATGCACCAACCCGAGTAGAGCGCCGCAGTTCAGTCACTCAGGGCATCGATGCGTCACTACGCGAGCCACGTCCAAGGGATTCGTCCATACGCAGCTATCACACTGGCGTACCTCGTCGGGGTTCAGGGGCCCACGTCCCCGATTTTGTCGGTGACGGTCGAAAAGTGAGCCATTGTGACGGCTTGGCGTCTAGTGGTCGTTGCAACACCTGAGCTTGTAGGAGTTGCAATTGGCAGAGATGAAAAGAGCAAGAAAGTCCCGGGGCGCCCCTCCAAAGAACGCCGCTCGGGCTCACTATGATCAGCTGATGAAAGAGGGAATAGGCAATTCTGAGGCCTGCCGAATTGTGGGAATCAGCCGTAGCTCGGGTACGCGATGGCGGCACGGCCACTCGGTTGTCCTGAAGTCCGGAGACATCAAAAAGGTTGCTCCCATCTCGCATCAGAGGCCGGCCGTCATCTCCGCCCGGTTTCTCTCGGAGATGGAACGAATCACGATCGCGGACCTCCTGCATGCCGGGCGCAGCATTCGCGCTATCGCCACAGAGCTCGGGTGAAGTCCATCAACAGTGAGCCGGGAAATACGCCGGAACGTGCACGAGCCCTCCGGTAACTACCGTCCGCGCACGGCCCAGCGCCATGCCGAGCGTCGACGGAGCCGCCAGCGGACCGGGAAGATCGCATCCAATCCCGTGCTGCGGGAGTTCGTGCGCGAACACCTGAAACAGCGCTGGAGTCCCCGTCAGATCAGCAACCGCTTGCGCGCTGTTTTCCCTGGACAAACAGAAATGCACGTCGTGCCGGAGACCGTCTATCAAGCCCTGTACGGGCGCGGAAGCCTGGAATTGGCCGTTGATCCTGCAGTCTCCCTGCGCACCGGACGGACCGGTCGCCGGCCGCGTCCTCGGAAGGAACACCGAACCAGGCGCTTCCCGGACATGGTCATGATCCGAGACCGGCCGGCAGAAGCAATCGGCAGATTAGTACCAGGGCATTGGGAAGGGGACTTAATCATTGGAAAGGGAGGCCGCTCTGCCATCGGCACGCTGGTCGAACGGACCACACGCTTCATCGTCCTCGTACACCTGGCCGGTAACCGCGGAGCGGAGAATCTGCGCGATCGACTAGCCGAAGCGATGGGACCGCTACCGGCCCATCTGCGCCGATCTCTAACCTGGGATCAGGGCACTGAGATGGCCTGCCACCAGGATTTCACGCGGCAAACACTCATCCCTGTCTACTTCTGCGACCCAGCCAGCCCCTGGCAACGCGGATCCAACGGGAACACCAACGGCCTGCTCCGCCAATACTTTCCGAAAGGAACAGATCTCAGCGTCCATACCCGCGGACACCTGGCTATGGTCGCCGCCGAACTCAATCAGCGACCACGCGAAATCCTCGGATGGCAAAGCCCTTTGGAGCACCTGACTAGACTGGTCTCACCTTCGACCGAACCATAAATCGTTGCAACCACCGCTGAACTCCGCCGCCCGCGAAATGGCTCACTTTTCGACCAGCGCTGACAGATTTCCTTCCCCGCCGGTGGGTCCCTCCGAATCTCCACCTGTGGTGTTGAGTTTCGGGCCCGCTAAGCAAGGAAGTTGAGAGGCTGACGTTCCGTCGCTTACATGGCTGCCGCACTGTGCCCATTCCGTGAGGGGCGCTTCCACAAAAAGAAATTGAGGCTGGAACGCCCCTCTGACCAGTTTTTACGCCACCCACATCACGGAATACTTGGTTCAGGACTCTTGCTACTGACGAATCTAGAATCTACACTCTAGGGAAGGCCGGATGTGGCCGCCATCACTGAGAGGGAAAGCAATGTCGCTTGCGCTAGCCGCGTTGTCACACGCGCCATCGTTTGGAAACGTCGATCCTGGCGGAGAGATCTTCGCAGAAATCAATGAGACGCTTCGGGAACTGCGTTCATTCGTGGAGGACTTCGCCCCGGACGTTACCGTCATCTTCGGACCCGACCACTTCAACGGTGTGCTCTACTCGATGATGCCGCCGTTCGCCATCGGTGCGCAGGCTGTCGGCGTTGGAGATTACGGAACCGGCGAGGGCCCCCTCCCGGTCGATTCCGAAACCGCCAGGGAACTGCACGCGCTGACCATCGCACAAGGAATCGACATCGCGCGTTCCGAGCGTCTCGAAGTTGACCACGGCGTCATGCAGCCGCTGGAGTTTCTGTTCGGCTCCGGCTTCACCAATCCGTTCGTCCCTGTGTTCGTGAACGCGATCGGCAAGCCCCTTACCCCCATGGCCCGCATCCGCCTGATGGGCGAAGCCTTGGGTCGCGCTGCACAGCAACTGGACAAGCGCGTACTCCTCGTTGCATCCGGAGGGCTTTCCCATAACCCGCCGATTCCGGAGTACGACGGCGCGCCCGAGCCTGTCCAGCAACGCTTGGTCTCCTATTCACCGTCGAAGGAAGACCGGGCGGCTCGCGAAGGAAAGATCATTGAGGGCATCCAGGCCATCGCGGACGGTCGCGCATCGAGCGCGCCCCTTAATGAGGAATGGGACCAGAAACTGATGAAGGTGTTCCGTTCGGGTTCCCTGAGCGACGTCGACGGTTGGGACAACGACGAATTCATCGCCGAAGGCGGAAGCGCAGCGCACGAGATGCGCTCCTGGATCGCAGCCTTCAGCGCGTTGTCGACGGCGGGTGACTACAGCATGGTCGTTGACCGGTACTGGCCGGTCAAGACCTGGGGCGCTGGCTTCGGCATCACAGCTGCTATTCCCCAGAACGCATGACCGAGCTAACCATGTGGGGTGCGATCGCCGACCTTCCCCACACCCTTGAGTATGTCCAGATAGGGGCATGGCGGACGCGGGTACTGACGGTGGGTGCCGGCGAACAGACCGTGGTTCTCCTTAACGGCACCAGCGGGCATATCGAAGCGTGGACCCACAACATCCGTGCACTGGCGCAGGATTACAAGGTCATTGGCTACGACTACCCCGGGCATGGGTTTTCAACGCTGGCTGAAGCGGACCTGGAGATCCCGGACTATGAGGAGCACCTCTTGGAACTCCTCGACCTGCTGGGCCTGGAGAAGGTGCACCTCTTGGGCGAATCACTCGGTGGCTGGATTGCGATCAAGTTCGCAACACAGCACCCCGAACGCTTGCACACCATCGTCCTGAGCGCCCCCGGCGGCCGGATGGTGGGGCCGAAGTCCATGGACCGAGTCAGCCCGGTGAGCCGCAAGGCGGTGGAAGACCCAAGCTATGAAAACGTCAAGGCACGGCTCCAGGTGGTCATCCACAACCCCGAACAGATCACAGACGAACTGGTGGAAGTACGCCGTGCCGTCTACGGCCGGCCGGGCTTCATCACCTCCATGGAGCACATTATGGCGCTCCAAGTGCCGGACATCCGCGCACGGAACCAAGTGACCAAGGAAGACTACGCTGCCATCCCGGTGCCCGCACTGCTCGTATGGACGGACCACGAACCGACCGGCGGCGTGGCAACGGGCGAGACTTTGGCAGCAGCAATTCCGGACGGCGAGTTCGTTCTGATCCGCAACGCCGCCCACTGGCCACAGTGGGAGGACCCCGCGACATTCAACGAAAAAGCACTCGACTTCCTCCGCAGAAAGGCCTGACCCCGATGTCGGACATCATCACGGAGATCGCCGACGATCTCTACAAAGCGCGAACAACGCGCACCCCTATCGAGTTCGTGCGCCACCGGCTGCCTGAAAAGGACAAGGACGCCGCCTACCGCATCTCCGAACTCGTCACTCAGCAGCGCGAGGCCGCGGAAGGCCGCCGTCGTGTTGGCCGCAAGGTTGGCCTGACCAATCCTGTCGTCCAGGCGCGTGCCGGTGTGGACGAGCCTGATTACGGCATCATCCTCGACAACATGGTCTTCGAGTCCCCGGTTGAGCGGCCCTCGTCAGCGTACTTCCACCCCAAGATCGAAGCCGAGCTCGCCTTCGTCCTGAAGTCGGACATACTGACATCAGACCTCAAATCAGTGGAAGCAGCCATCGACTACGTCACGCCCGCAATGGAACTGGTCGACAACCGCTACCACAGCTACAAAATGGGCATCGTTGACACCATCGCCGACAACGCCGCCTGCGAAGGAGTCGTCACCGGAACGGTCCGCATCCCCTACGGCGACATCGATCTCAAGCAGGTGGAAATGGTCCTCTACCGCGGCGACGAAGAACTGACGCGCGGCGTCGGCGGCAATGTGATGGGCGATCCCATCAATGCAGTCCAGTGGCTGGCGGAAACCTCATTGACGATCGGCAAGCCCCTCCGTGCGGGCGAACTCCTGCTCTCCGGATCCATCGGCCTGATTATGGACTGGGACCCCAATGTCACCTACACGGCGAAGTACTCACACGGGTTCGGAGACGTCGTCGCAACACTGAAGGAAGGTACTAATGCGTAAGGTGACGGTCGAAACCCGCGTTGCCGTTGAAGCGCTCATAGCGGAGTTGCTGTGGCGCCTCGACCATGGAAAAGCTGACACTACCTGGGAGCTCTACACGGAAGACGCTGTATCGACCGGTCCCTTGGGGGACATGGACGGCCGTGACGCTATCAAGGCCTGGGGTGAACGCCGTGCCAAAGTCACTGGAGTAATAGGGCGCCACCTCATCGGCGGCATCCGCCTGGAATGGGTCGGCGAAGAGCTCTACGGTTGGACACAGTACCTGACGTTCCGAGACTCCTCGGACAACCCACTCATGCCTGCCAGTGTGGGCGAATTCCGGGAGGTCTACCGGGAAGTGGACGGGGAGTGGAAGATCGCACGACGCGAGATCAACCCCATCTTCGGCGGAGTAAACGCTGCCGCGCACGCAAAGCGCCTGACCGAAAGCGCCGCGAAGTGAAGTGGGACAGCCGCGGCGGACGGCCGCCGGCACTCTTGCACCAGGCGATTCCCTCCCTGTCCGTCACCGAGTGGGCGCTGGCCGCCGGCTACGACGGCGTGGTGGTGGACCTGCAGCATGGCGAAGTGGGATTGGAAGCAGCCTGCACCATGCTGCGGGCAACACCCCGTGACTCCGCCTACAGCTATGCACGAGTGGGAAGCCTGGATTCGGCTCCCATCCTTCGCCTGCTCGACAGTGGCGCGCGCGGAATCATCGCACCCACTATCGAGTCCGGTGAGCAGGCACGAATGCTTGTGGAAGCTACCAAGTACCCCGGTGTGGGCAACCGCAGCCTCGGTCCCAGCAGGCCTGCCTTATACGAGGGGGAGTCCTACACTGAGGCAGGGAACCGTGCGGTTTCCACCATCGCGCAGATTGAGACAGTGGCAGGCCTGAAGAACGCCGAAGAGATCGTGACGACTCCCGGCCTTGACTCCATTTACATCGGACCGGCGGACCTCGCAGTGTCCTTCGGCCTTCCGGGCAGGGGAGACTGGGAAGACGGCCCCGTCCACGAAGCCATAGTCCAGTTGTCAGTATTGACCAGGAAGCGCGGCGTCACCCTGGGCATCTATTCGGGCTCCAGTACTTATGCAGCGGACCTTCTTGACCGGGAACTCGTCGACTACGTGGGCCTCGGCATCGACCTCGTATTCCTCAGCCGTGCGGCACAGGAATCCATCAAGACCCTGAGGGGCACGGAATGAGCGACCGCAAGGACGTTATTATCATCGGAGCCGGCCCGGTCGGCTTGACGCTGGCCAACCTCTTGGGCAAGTACGGCGTCAGCACCGTGGTTTTTGAAAGCCGCGATGAACTCATCGACTACCCGCGGGCCGTGGGCATTGATGATGAGGCGCTCCGGACCATGCAGACCATCGGGTTGGTCGACAAGGTGCTGCCGCACACCGTACCGGATCAGAAAATCCGGATCGTCAACGGCGACCGCAAGGTGCTGGCGGAAATCAATCCCACGACGCGTGAGTTCGGCTGGCCTCGACGGAACGGCTTTATCCAGCCTCTGGTGGACAAGGCGCTGCTGGAGGGCTTGGCACGCTACTCCCACGTCGAGGTGCGTTTCGGTTGCCGGGTTGAGGCTTTCGAGTCGGATTCCGACGGCGTCACCGCCATGGTGAGCACGCCCACCGGTGAGGAGCGGGTAACCGGTAGTTATGTCGTGGGCTGCGACGGCGGCCGCTCGCTGACGCGCCAGCACCTTGGGCTCAAGTTTGAAGGCGAAACCCGATCGACGCGCGGACTCGTGATCGACGTCGCAAACGATCCCATCGGCACACCGCACGCGGTATTCGGTGGAGACCCAAGCCGCGGCTACGCAACGCTCAGCCTGCCCCACGGTATCCGGCGCTGGGAGTTCACGCTCTTCGAGGGTGAATCGGAAGAAGTGGCCCAGGACGATGCGTTCGTCTTCTCTCTCTTGGCTCCCCACGTGCCCGACCCCGCGAGCCTGAATATCATCCGCCGTCGGGTCTATGCCCATCATGCCCGCGTCGCTGAGAAGTTCCGGGTGGGACGTTTCCTGCTGGCGGGCGATGCCGCGCACGTTATGCCGGTCGTGGCGGGCCAGGGGTGGAACTCCGGCATCCGGGATGCCTTGAACCTGGGCTGGAAACTTGCAGCTGTTGTCCAGGGCAAAGCCAGCGACCACCTGCTTGATTCCTATGAAGTCGAGCGCCGTGAACACGTGAAGGCCATGGTGGCATTGTCGCTGAACATGGCAAACCTCGTCACGGACCACAACCGACTGCGCACGGCCGTCCGGGACATGGCTGCCGCCGTGGTGGACCGGCTCCCCAGAGCCCGCGCCCGCCTGAACAGCCAAGGCTACAAACCCATGCCAAAGTACGATCACGGCATTGTGGTTCCGTCCAAGCTCCCCACATGGAAGTCCTTGCCGGACAGGGAAGACGCGCCACGTACGGTCGGAACACTGTTCCCGCAGCCAACGGTCCGCAACGAGGACGGCAAGTCGGTCCTGCTGGACGACGCCACAGGACAAGGTTGGCGGGTGGTGGTCTGGAACAACGATCCCATGGCGTTCGTGAGTGAGGTCGACGCGGAAAAGCTTTCAAGGCTTGGCGGCGTCCTTGTCCACGCAGTGCCTGCTACGCAGCTGCCGTGGGCCAAAGCTGCCGCCGCGCCCGGGGTTCGCGTTGTGGGCGACGAAAGCGGAGTCCTGAAGTCCTGGTTCGACGAGAGGCCATTCTCGGCAATCATCGTGAGACCGGACCACGTGGTGGCCGCAGAGTGCGTCGCCCAAGAACTGAATGGCGTTTTGACGAAGGTGTTCGCGGCAGCCACCGTCAGTTTTGAAACGCAAAACGCATAAATTGCTGAAGAATGCATAATCCATTGACAAAGGCGTTATCGGTAAATATTGTTGCTGCAACTCGTCGATTGCGACGGCTGGCAAAGGCCCGCGCAGCATTCACTCAAGGGAGAGCGAATCAATGAACATCAAGAAAACCCGTGCAGCGTTTATCGGCGCTGCAGCCCTGGCCCTGGCGCTGAGTGGCTGCGCATCCGGATCGGTGGACGGCAGCGCCCCCGCTGCTGCAGGCAGCAACTCCGGGGAACTCACCAAGGTCAGCTACGGGATCTTCCCGTCCAACACCGTGGCAGCCTTCCAGGTTGCCAAGGACAAAGGCTTCTTCGAAAAGCATGGCATCGACCTGCAGCTGGTGGTGGGCGCAGGCAGCAGTGCGGCGCAGCTGCCGGCGCTGGCGACCGGTGACCTGGATTTCATGCTGGCGAGTCCGGTGACGGCGTTGACGGCCACCACCCAGGGACTTGATGTCCGAATCGTCGAGGGTGTCACCCAGAACGATCCCAAGATCGTCGAAGACTCCACCGCCGTAGTAGTGGGCGCCACGTCCACCATCAAGACCGCCCGGGACCTTGAAGGAAAAAAGGTTTCGGTCAACGCGTTGGGCGGTATCGGCGAGATCGGCATCCGCGAAGCAGTAGCCAAGGACGGTGGTGACCCGAAGAAGGTCACGTTCGTCCAGTTGTCCTTCCCGGAAGTTGCGGCCCAGATCGAGGCGGGTCAGATCGACGCCGGCATGGCAGGCTCTCCCTTCATCCAGCAGGTAGTGTCCAAGGGCGGCCGGGTGGTCAGTGACTTCATCCACGACACCGGCCTTGGCGCCAACGAACTGGTCTCCATCTCCAGCGGCAAACTGGTCGAAAACGATCCGGACAAGGTCAAGCGGTTCACTGAAGCCATGAAGGAGGCTCTGCCTTTCCTGACCGAGAACAATGATCTAATCCGTGACGCGATGCCGGCAGCCCTCGGCACCGATCCCGCCGCTGCTAAAAAGGCCCAGCTCTCGCTCTACAGCCCGGACGTCTCCCAGGACACCATCCAGTTGTTCGCGGATCTGCTGGTGAAGTACGGCATCGTGAACACTAAGCCCGATGTCGCCAAGGTGATCTGGAAGCCATAAAGCCGCTGTCGGGGCCGCTCCCCCCTGCGGTCCCGACAGCCCATTGACCACACAAACGAGAGCAGAACAAGACGTGGAAACGCAAACTCCAACCCTGAGCAGAGTGGCAGTGAATAAGCTGCCCACGCGGGAACACCGAGTGCGCCGTGCTGCCCAGTGGACTGCAGTGGGACCCTATATCCTGGGCATCGCCGGCATCCTGGCGGCACTCATCGCCTGGGAACTCTTCTCAGCCTTTGGCCCAGTCGACCAGCACCACCTGCCACCACCATCGGTGGTCATCCCTACATTCCTTACCAACTTCACCTTCACCCAGTTCTGGATCACCGTAGGTCAGACGATGTGGGCCTGGTTCCTTGGGTTGACCATCGCCACCCTGGGCGGTCTCGGGGTTGGCCTGCTCGTTGGCTCGAGCAGGTTCCTGCGCGCTGCGACACACACCACCGTGGAGTTCCTGCGTCCCATTCCAGCTGTAGGCCTGATTCCCCTGGCCGCGCTGTTATTTGGACCCCGCATCGGCGCCGAACTGCTGATTGTTGTTTACGGCTGCTTCTGGATTGTCATGATCCAGACGATGTACGGCATCACCGACATTGATAAGGTGGCCAATGACACCGTCCGCACCCTGCGCATGACGTGGGTGCAGCGGGTCCGGCACCTGGTGCTGCCTACGCTCCTGCCGTACCTGATGACCGGTATTCGCCTCGCCGCCACGGTCGCCCTCATCCTGGCGATCAGTTCCGAGCTCATCGTCGGCACTCCCGGAATAGGACGGGCGGTGGCGCAGGCCCAGCTGAACGACAACCCGGCGGCGATGATCGCACTGATCCTGACATCCGGTCTCCTGGGCATCCTGGTGAACCTTATTTTCCGCTTTATCGAGCGCAGGGTGCTGTTCTGGCACAGCTCGGTCCGTTCGGAGGTGGCGGCATGATCGTCCTCAAACGCCTGGGCATGTGGTTCGGCCTGCCGGCAATCCTCATTGCCATCTGGTGGGCCTCCACAGCCCAGGGAACCAACTTCTTCGTTCCCAAACCGGACAAGCTGGCCAACACGTTCATCAACGTCTGGTTCAGCGAGAAGTTCTACACCGACGTCGTACCCAGCATGGGCCGACTGCTCATCAGCCTTGCCATCTCCCTGGTACTCGGGGTGGTCTTGGGGATCGCCATCGGCCTCTCGCGCACCTTGCGCTGGTTCCTGGAACCCCTGCTGGAATTCATCCGGGCAGTGCCATCAACGATCCTCATCCCCGTGTTGCTCCTGCTCGTTGGCATCAATGACACGATGAAGATCACGGTCATCGTCCTGGGCTGCCTCTGGCCTATCCTGCTCAATACGATCGAAGGCGTACGGTCCCTCGACGAAGTGCTGAAGAACACGGCGCTCGTCTACCGGCTGCGCGGTTTCGACCGCATGCGCTATCTGGTGCTCCCCGGCGCTTCGCCGCTCATCATGGCCGGCATCCGGCATAGCCTTGCAGTGGGGCTTATCCTCCTGGTCGTCTCGGAGATGTTCGCTTCGACCGACGGCATCGGCTACTCCATTATTAACTTCCAGAACCGCATCGCGATCCCCGAAATGTGGAGCGGAATATTTCTCCTGGGGATCATAGGAGTGCTGCTTTCGGTGGTATTCCAGGCAATCCAGAAGCGGGTTCTGGGATGGTACTACGGTCTGAAGGAGGCCTCCAATGACGGCTAGCAAGTCTGATATCCGGCTCAGTGTCCAGCAGGTGCGCAAAGTCTACGGTGCAGGCATGCGGAACGAGGTGGAGGCCGTCCGGTCCCTGACCTTCGATCTCCACGCAGGCGAGTTCGCCTGCCTGGTAGGACCCTCCGGTTCCGGAAAGACCACGCTGCTCAAATGTATTGCCGGGCTCCTGGATCCAACATCCGGTGAAGTGGTACTGGACGGCAGGCGTGTCTCCGGGCCTGCAGAGGGCATGGCCGTGGTCTTCCAGGAATACAGCCGCAGCCTCTTCCCATGGTTGAGCGTCGAGGACAACGTCGAGCTGCCGCTTAAGACCTCCGGCGTGCAGAGGGCCGAGCGTAAGGCACGGGTCAAGGAAGCCCTTGAGGCAGTCACCCTGTCCCATGCTGCCAAGAGCTACCCGTGGCAGCTCTCCGGCGGTATGCAGCAGCGGGTGGCCATCGCCCGTGCTGTGGCTTCCAACCCCAGCGTCCTGCTCATGGATGAGCCGTTCGCTGCAGTCGACGCGCAAACCCGGGGAGAACTCGAGGACCTGGTACGGGAAGTCTGGAAGCGCTTGGACATGACGATCCTCTTCGTGACCCACGACATTGACGAGTCCGTATATCTGGCCGAACGCGTCCTGGTGCTGTCGAGCTCGCCCACTATAGTCCAGGCGGACATCCATATTGACCTTCCCGATGTCCGCAGCCAGGCTGACACAAGGTCCCTTCACCGCTTCGGCGAACTCCGCCACCAGGTGTACGAGGAGGTTCAGTTCGCCAAGACCAACCCGGGCGGCGAACGTATGTCCGCTCACGAAGGGTTGCAGGCATGAGCCCGCGGGCAGACACCGACGCAAGGAACAACGGAGGCGGCAAGCCGGAGGCAGGCAAGCGCCGCCGGGTCCACCAGTCAACGCCGGAAAACGAACGCGCCATCCTGGAAGCTGTGCTGCAACTCGCAGTGAAGGTGGGCTACGAGGGAACGACGATGGCAGAGGTGGCCCGCGTGGCCGGACTGCCGATCGGCTCGGTGTACTGGCATTTCGAGAACAAGGAAGGCTTGTTCGCCGCTCTGATCGACTACTGCTTCGAGCACTGGAAGACCCGCCACCGCGGACCGGAAAACAGGGCCATCCTCCGTACGAGTATCGCCGGTTCCGCGGCGAACTCCGCCGATCCGGCCAATGCGCAGGAAGCGTTTTGGATCATCGGTCTGCTCTTCGCGTTGGAGAAGCGCCTGGCGGGCAACGCGGCACGCCAGAAGTACCTGGAAGTCCGTGAGGAGATGTACGAACTCATGGTCGAGGCAGTGACGCCCGGGCTCCCGCCGGAAGCACTGGACGTCAAACCGGATCTGGCACGCAAGGTGGTCATGCTCGGCCGCGCGTTGACAGACGGGTTCTACATCTCGGCGTCGGCCGGCGACCAGATTGACTTCGCCGAGGCAGCAGAGCTCTCTGCCCTGGCCATGGAAAAACTCGTGCAGCACTACGCCGAGCTTGGTGCCATGGCAGAGCGGACATGAATGACCAAGTCCGCGTCGCACTGATTGTGGGAGGCGGACGCGGCATCGCGGGCGCAGCCGTCCGGGCCCTGGCGGCCGATGGATTCAGGATCGCCGCCATGTCCCCGTCCGGAAGTGCCATGGAACTGGCCCGCAGCCTCGGCGGGGTAGGGCTGGAAGGTTCCAACCGAGCCGTTGCGGATCTTGAGGCGATCACGGATCTGGCGCTGTCGGCATTCGGGCGGATCGACGTCGTCGTTAACAGCTCGGGCCATGCCACCAGAAAGCCGGTGCTGGAGATCAGTGACGACGAATGGGCCGAAGGCTATGAGCTGTACCTTCTGAACGTCATTCGTATGGCGCGACTCGTCACCCCGCATTTGCTTGCTGCCGGCGGGGGATCGATCGTCAACGTCTCCACCAGTTCACCCTTCGAACCCAACCCAAACTACCCGGTCTCGGGCACTTTCCGTGCCGCGCTGGGTTCCTTTACCAAGCTGTATTCCGACGAGTACGGTCCGTCGGGGATCCGGATGAACAACGTCCTCCCTGGCTTTACCAAGGAGGACCCCGGCACTGTGCCGGCCGAATGGACTACCCGGATACCACTGCGCAGGGCTGCCGCCACCGAAGAGGTGGCCAGCGTCATCCGCTTCCTCGCCAGCGGGCAATCCAGCTACATCACAGGCCAGAACATCCGCGTGGATGGTGGCGCGTCGCGCTCCGTCTAGGAGCCGGCACCTGAACGAAAGGCTTTAGCTATGTCACTTGGTGTGATCACCGAAATGGGTTATCTCGCTATGCGGACCCGCGACTATGACGAGTCGCTTGAGTTGGCTACCGAGGTCCTTGGCCTGCGTATGACACTCAACGACGACAAGCGGGCGTACTTGTCCGCCGCGGACCGCCACCACGAGATGGTCTATGTCAAAGGCGATGAAGACGGAATCGACCACATCGGCCTCGTTGCGGACAGCCCGGAAGGGCTTGAGATTATCCGTAAGCGGCTTGAAGCCGGCGGCTTCCGGATCCTCACCCGCAGTCCGTTGGAGCGGGAAATCGGAGAGGGCTTCGCGGTCCTCGGCCCGGAGGGCTACGTCTACCACGTCTACGTCGGCATGAAGGACCACCGGCACGGTCCGTCATCTTTTGGGCCGGACCGTTACGGCCACATCAATATCCACCCCCAGCACCCCACCGCCATGAAGGACTTCCTGGTGGAGTTCTTCGGTTTCAAGGTTTCTGACGTCATTGGTGAGGACTTCGCGTACTTCCTGCGGTGCAACCCCGATCATCATGGGATCGCCCTCATTAAGGGGCGTGGCTCCCTGCACCACCACGCCTGGCAGACGCAATCAATCGCGGACCTGGGCCGCCTGGGGGACAGATTGTTCGCCCGCGGCCGCCGGCTGATCTGGGGCCCGGTACGGCACGGCGCGGGTCATAACATTGCGGCCTACTACGTCGAGCCGAACGGTACCGTCGTGGAGCTATACACCGATTTGGAGCAGATCCACGACGTTGACCGTCCTCCCATTGAATGGGACCAGGATGACCGGACGTGGTTCAACAGATGGGGTGTCTACAACGGCGAGGACTTCCGTTTGCACGGGGCCTTTCCGATCGCGGTGGAGTAGGAACGGGCAGGGCTGCCCTTACTCCTTGGGCAGCCCGGCTTCGGAGGCGGCATGGAACTCGGCTTCTTCGATCACATCGATCGTGCGCATGTAGTGCTCACGCAGAAGCCTGGTGGCCGTCGGGATGTCACGGGCGATGGTTGCATCGAGGATTGCCCGGTGTTCGGCCTCGATGTCCCGGGACTGGGCCCGTTGGTCCGGTGCCGTCCAGAGGCGGTAGAGGGCGGTGGCCTCACCCAGGGTTGCTGCGAAGTCCTGCAGCAAGGGGACGGGGCAGGGCTCCAGCAGCTTTGCGTGGAAAGCCTGGTGGGCAAGGAACCATTCCACGGAGATGTGGTTCGGGTCATCGCTGGTCCGGCGCGGAGTGCGCTCCAGGCGGTGGTGAACGGCAAGGAGATCGGACTCCCAGGCCACATCGCCCTGTTCAATGGCAAGAGTGAGGCCGTATTCCTCTACGCGGCAGCGAAGTTCGCCCAGCCCGCGGAGTTCTTCCAACGTGTACTCAGCGATGAAGAAGCCGCGGTTGGGACGGAACTGCAGCAACTTCTCGCCGCCCAGTCGGACCAATGCCTCCCGGACCACAGTGGAACTGGCGCCGTACCGCTTGCTTAGTTCTCCGACCTGGAGGTTGGTGCCAGGCGCCCACTGTCCAGCAAAGATATCGGCGCGGAGCTTCCCCCGGATAACTTCGCTGATGCTTTCTGCGTTTGCTTGTCGTGCCATGACACAAGAGTACACGTACGCACTAAGCGCGTTGCAGTACATTATTGACCTAATAATGCATTCTCGATACAGTTCAAAGACCGGCGTGCCGGGAGGCGATGATGCCGGCACTAGAAAGGATTCATATGCGCTACGCGAGTTACCTGAACCCGGAAGGCAAGCCCACGTGGGGTCTTGAAACCAACGGAGAGCTGCTGGACCTTGGTCCCAGTGGCGCCAACCTCAGCCCTTCCCTGCAGGCGGCCATAGAGGAAGGCCTGCTGTCAGCTCCCTTGGAGTTGGACAAGGTTCCGTCCCAGCCGGTTGAAGAGACCACGTTCCTGCCTCTGCTGTCCACGCCTGGCAAGGTAATCTGCATCGGAGTCAACTACCGGAGCCACCGCGAGGAAACCGGACGGGAAGAGGTCGGGAAACCCACCGTCTTCGCACGGTTCTCCGACACCCTGGCCGCCCACGGCGCCGACCTGCCGATTCCCGCAGAGAGCTCCATGTACGACTATGAAGGTGAAGTCGCACTTGTGATCGGAGCTCACGCGGACCACGTAAAGCCGGAAGACGCCTGGAACTACATTGCCGGCTACGCCGCATTTAATGACTTCAGCGCCCGCGACTGGCAGCGTCACACGGGTCAGTGGACCCCGGGAAAGAACTTCCCTCTCAGCGGCGCTTTTGGCCCCTACTTCATGTCCGCTGAGGAAGTCGGTGACGTGACCGAACTCGTGGTGGAAACCCGGGTCAACGGTGAAGTCCGGCAGCGTGCCGCCGTCGCCGACCTCATCTTCGACATCCCCGCCATCATCGAGTACGTGACCGCGTTCACTCCGCTGGCTCCGGGCGACGTCATTGTCACCGGCACCCCCGGCGGTGTGGGACTCTTCATGGAGCCCCCTACATTCCTGGTCCCGGGTGACGTCGTCGAGGTTGAGGTCGGCAAACTGGGCACCCTTCGCAACGTCCTCGTTGCCTAGGGATGCGTGGAGGTAACACCATGGAGGACTTCGATGTTGCGGTTGTGGGGGCCGGGCCGGTAGGGCTGACGGCGGCGCTGTTGCTCGCCGACGGCGGTGCACGCGTTGTGCTGCTCGAAACGGCCAAGGCGCCGATGGACCTGCCGCGGGCCATCAGCATCGCTGACGAAACCTTCCGGACGATGGACCGGTTGGGCCTGGCGGAAGCGCTGAAAGCAGAATCGCTCCTCGGAACCGGCAGCCGCTACTTCGGACTGAATGACCGGCCGCTTGCGTCGTCCACGCCTGTTCCCTCGCGCATTGGGCATCCTGCGAAGTCGCAGTTCGACCAGCCGGTGCTGGAAGAACTGCTGTGGAACAAGGCCCGCAACCACCAAGGGATCGAATTCCTCGCAGGTGCCCAGGTAACTTCAATCAGCCAGGAAGCCGACGGGGTAACAGTCGGATTCGATTCCGACGCCGGTTCCGGCACAGTGGCAGCCTCATGGCTGGTCGGGGCTGACGGCGGTCGCAGCTTTGTCCGCGAGAACCTGGGCATTGATCTGGTGGGTTCCACCCAGCAGGAACGATGGATTGTGGTGGACCTTCTCAACGTCCCCGGAGCACGCGAACCCTTCGCCGAGTTCCATGGCAACGGGACACGTCCCTATGTCCTGGTTCCGGGAATCAAGGGACGCCTGCGCCTGGAGTTCATGCTTTTCGATCACGAAGATCCGGACGAGATGACGGCCCCGGAGAAAATCATGGAGTTATCCAGGCCTTTCCATCCGGAGCTCCGCACCGAAGACGTCCGGCGCGCCGTGGTCTATGTAGCCCATCAGCGGCTTGCCCGCACCTACCGTTCGGGCCGCGCCTTCCTGATCGGCGATGCGGCACACTTGATGCCTCCTTTCTCCGGACAAGGACTGAACGCAGGCCTGCGGGACGCGCTGAACCTGAGCTGGAAGCTGCTGGAAGTGCTCCGCGGTGTGGGCACGGACCGCCTGCTGTCCAGCTACGAGTCGGAACGGCGAACCCACGCAGCCAAGATGGTCAAGGTGTCGCGCCGGACGGGTGCCGTGGTCATGGCCGTAGGCTCGTTCCGGACAAACGTTCGGGATATTGCTTTCCGCATGGTCAGCCTGATTCCTGCCGTACATCGGTACCTGGGCTCCATGCGTTTTATCACGCCGCCGGATTACCGCAACGGTGTGGCCATCAAGGCTGGCCGCGACGTTGATCGTCGTGCGGCGGCATGGGTTGGTCTTGCCCTCAGCCAGCCTTCAGTACTGGACGAAGGTGGGCTGAGGGCGCCGCTCGACTCCCACCTCGGCAGAGGTTGGGCGCTCATCACGATTGGAGCAGCCAGCAGCGGCGCGACGCCGATCAACCAGTTCTGGACCTTGCTGGGCGTGTGCCGAATCCGGCTCACAGCCAGATCCCACGCGTCAGGCGGAACTGGTGGTGAGCGCCTCCTGGCGGACCCGGATGAGGTTCTCGCCATACCGCGGTTGACCGCACCTCACACTGTGGTTGTCCGCCCTGACCGTTACGTCGCTGCCGTGTTCACTGAGCAAAGTGAGACGGCCGTGATCCACAAACTGCGTTCATACGTCGATCCGCTGTCGCGGTCCTGACGAACCAAGGAGGAAAAATGCCCAGCATGCAGGAAACGAGGTCCGACGTGATGCGGTTTGACGATCTCTACTGGGAAGCCAACTCAGAACCGATCGTCGAGGACGACGTCGAACTGGAAAAGATCGTTAACCAGGCGGAGCTTCCCGTCCTGCTCGCTGCCCTCGCGGCCGCCCTCGGTGATACCTCTTTCCTCAGCAGCGACCTGCAGCCACCCTTAACCCCGGGGGATACCCAGCCCCATCCGCACGGCGGCATGTCACCGGAGCAGCAGGAACGCGCCAAGGCGCTTGCAGTGGAGGGCCTACGGCAGCTCAGGGACAAGGAAATCACCAGCGTTGACCTGTTGGAAGACAACGCAGTAACGGACCTTCTCCGGTTCCTCACAGGTGGCCGAGAGCACTGGTACGCGTCACTGAAGCACGAACTCGACCTCGCCCAGGACAAAGGCGGAGCTCCTCAGTGGAATTTTGACGAGGTAGCTGACGGACGTGACTTCCCGGTGCTGATCATCGGTGCCGGAATCGCCGGGATTGCCGCCGCCTACCGCTATTCGCAGGCGGGTGTGCCTTTCGCGGTGGTGGAGGATGCACCCACCCTGGGCGGGACCTGGGCCAAGAACACTTACCCCGGTGTCCGCCTCGATACCCCCACGTTTGGATATTCGTATTCCTTCGCGCAGCGTGGTGACTGGCCACACCAGTTCGCCGAAGGTGGCGACGTTCTGGACTACGTCCGGGACGTGGCTGAGCGTGCAGGGCTGGTGGAATCCATCGAGTTCTCCACCCGGCTTGTCCGCTTGTTGTGGGACGAGGAATCCCGCACCTGGCAGGCGACCACGCGTCATAGCGGCGGGCAGGAGCGAGTCCGCACCTTTGCCGCCGTCGTCAGCGCCCTTGGTCAACTCGACCGGCCAAACATCCCCGATTTCCCCGGCGCGGAGCTGTACCGGGGCGTGACCATGCACTCGCAGGAGTGGTCGCATGACGTTGATTACCGCGGCAAGCGGGTGGCAGTCATCGGCACGGGAGCCAGCGCCTACCAGATTGTTCCGGCGCTGGCCGACGACGTCGCCGGACTGGTGCTCTTCCAGCGCAGCGCGCCGTGGATGCTGCCGGCTCCCAATTATCACGACGGCGTCAGCGACACCTTTGCGTGGTTGCGGCGCAAGGTTCCCCACTACGCACAGTGGTACCGCCTCTGGGTGACACTTCAGGGGATCCCTGGCCGCATTCATACCGTGACCGCCGAGGACGGATGGCAGGGTGCGCCGTTGAGCGTTTCAGCCAAGAACCAGGAAGTCCGGGAGGTGCTGATCGAGCGATTGAAGGAGCAGTTCGTCGATCGCCCGGAACAGTTGGAGAACGCCATCCCCAACTATCCGCCGGGGGCCAAGAGGATGCTGCGTGACAACGGAGTGTGGGCCGCAGCCCTGAAGTCCGAGCGCACCACGGTAGTCACTGCCGGGATCGACCGGTTCTCGGAAAAGGGGATCATCGACAAGGAGGGGGTTGAACACGAGGTGGACATCGTTGTCTTCGCCACCGGGTTCAAACCCTCGGATTACCTTGATGAGGTAGAGGTCATAGGCCGCGATGGGGTGGAGATCCATGATTTTTGGAAGGGTGATGCACGAGCCTACAACGGGGTCACCGTGCCCGGCTTCCCCAACTTCTTCCTGATCTATGGCCCCAACGTTGGTGGTGTGGTCGCGGGAAGCCTGCACTTCATGATCGAGCGGGCCGTTGAGTTCTCCCTCAAGGCCGTCTACGAGGTCCTGCAGCGTGGCGCCTCCGCCATCGACGTCAAACCGGCGGCGCTTCACCGCTTCGTGGAATGGGTCGACGCCGGGAACCGGCAAATGGCTTGGGGGCAGCCATACGTCCGCAGCTGGTATCAAAACGCGCACGGCCGGGTTTCGCAGGTATGGCCCTACACCAACGTGGAGTACTGGGAAGCGACAGAGACGGTCAAAGCGGACGATCACGAGTTCCTTGCATGACGCTTCTGGTAATCGACACCCCCGCAGGGGAGGTCCGGGCGAGTCTCTGCGCAGGAGTAGTGGACGCGCCCGGCCTCCGCTACGGGACGGCCGGTTCGAACCCCCGAACCGGTGAGGTAGCGATGGACTCTGCAGGTGTGCCACAAAGTAGCCCCGCGGCATTTCCACAAAGGCCGGGCGTGCTGGACGGACTGCTTGGAACTGCGCTGACCGAACTTGAACAGCATGAAGACGCCTTCACCTTGAGGGTCCAGGCGCCGGCCGATGCCCAGGGATTGCCGGTGCTTTTCTTCATCCCCGGAGGTGGTTTTACCACCGGTTCCGGCGAGAGCCGCTGGTACAACTCGGCCGATTTGGTGGGGAACGGGCGGTTTGTCCTGGTCACCGTCAACTACCGGCTTGGGATAACCGGGCACTTTGGTCCGCTTGGGAACCCATCCGAATCCACCAAACCCGTGCGGGACCTTCAAGCCGCGCTTGGCTGGGTCCGGGAAAACATCAGCGCCTTTGGGGGAGACCCTGCGAGGGTTACCTTGGCCGGGGATTCAGCTGGAGCCTGGTACGCGTATGCGCTGAGTACGGATCCGACTGTCCGCGGGTATGCGGCGCAAACACTGCTGATCAGCATGCCCCGCCTGGCGCCGCTGCCGGTAGAGGTGTGGCTCAGCCACCGCGCAGCCGTCCTTGAGGCCCTTGGAACGGATCTGCGGACTGCCTCCGTGCCCGCAATTCTCGACGCTCAGGAGACTGCGAGGACAGGGCTTCCGCCGTTCCCGTACATGCCCGCGGAATCGAAGCAAACTCCGGCCGACCTGGTGCGGTACGCCGTTTCAGTGCAACGGATCCACACCGAGGCGCTGCTCATAGTCACCACCGCTGAAGAGTCGGCCGCATTCCTCCGGAACCAACCACCCGGCAACTTCTCCGACGCGGCCCTAAAGGATTACCTGGAACGCACCTTCGCAGACCCTGCCCAGGCAGCCGAAATGCTGGAGGCCGACGGTGACAAGCCTGATGCTTATGTGCGCATGGTTCGGGCCGCGACCCTTGCCCAGTTCCGCATTCCCGCCTTGGAAATCGCCGCCCATTCGCCGGTACCAGCACAAGTTCTGCGGTTCAATCACCGCAGCAAGCTCGCCGGCGCCTATTCAGCGCATTGCTTCCCCCTGCCCTTCATCTTTGATGGGACCGCCCGGTGGCGGGATTCTCCCATGATGGTCCAGGCCGCGGAATCAGAAACCACGGCCGTGACAGAAGTGACGCGGGCGATGATTTCCCAGTTCGTGCACTCCGGCGTCACGGACGGTAACCGTTACCACGCGGAAAACCCGCTCGCCCTGACTGTAGACGCGCGCGGTATCCATCACGAGCAGGCACACGATGCCGTGCTGAAGGTGCGCGAGGGATAAAGCCCTCGAATGCAGTTGGCACTGGCGGCTGAGGGCTGCGTCGAAGTGAGACTTACAGCTAAATCGTGCGCTTCGCTGCTCACCTCGAAGGCACAACCGCTTCGCCACCTCCATAGGAGATAACAACGATGTATATCATTGCGGACATTGAAGCTCAGGAAAGAGCAATGCTGTATCAGCGGCTCAATGCCGCAGTAAGGGTGGGACTTCCGCCCATCGTCGCGACCAGCAGGTGGAACCACAGTTGGTCGATGGGTGCGGATCCTGGGAGGACAAGCTGATGCCTACTTGTAGGAACAGCAGCCCCGATAGCACGGGAATCTATTCCAGCGCCAGGGACAGGCATCCGCTGGTGGCTTGGACCTACCTTCGGCCAGGAGCGAGCGTTGCTCTCCAATTGCGTAAGGGACAGAAGCTCATCGGCATTGTGGAAACAGGTACACCGGATGGCCTCGTCATTTGGATAAGGACCGAGCTGAACGAGCGGAGAATGATCCATTTTCACGATTGCGCGTCCGTGCAGCTTCTGGACGGCGGATGCTGAAGGACGGATTGAGACGGGGGATCAAGTGCGGCGGGCGTTTCCTTGGCCCGCGGTTGCGCGCTTCGGTCATGACAGGAACTGGTAGTCGTCGGCCTCGACTTTCTTAGTGATGCGCCAATATTCAGTGGTCTTGAAAGGCCATACTTGTGACACCCTGTTGAAACGGTTCTTGTACCAGTTGGTCACATAGGGCTGGCCCCACGTCATGCGGCGGTTCTCGGCGTCCACCCACTCTATGTGACGGTCGAGTGCTTCCTGTTTCAGGTCAAGCGCGGCTTTGTCCCGCAGGAGGAGCTGGTGGATTGCTTCAACCGCGTACTCGGCCGCGCGTTCCATCATGATGTGCAGGCCGCCCGCGGCCACGCCGGTGGTGTTCGGGCCGAGCATCATGAACAGGTTCGGGAAATTGGGCACCGTGATTCCGGCGAATCCCTTTGCGTCTCCCTGCCAGTAGTCGTGGATCTCCAGGCCGCCGCGTCCAACGATCTCAATGGGATCCAGGTAATCGGAGGGCCGGAACCCGGTTGCGTAAATCACCACGTCTGTATCGATGTGTTCTCCCGCACCGGTTACCAGTCCGGTTGGGGTGAACGACTCCAGGCCGTCGGACACCACTGTGGTGACGGGTGCCATGAGCGCGGTGGCCCAGACGCCGTTGTCGCGGAGCATGCGCTTGGCCGACGGCGGGTAGTTGGGGATCGCTTTTTCTAGGAGGTCCGGACGGCCTTCGTATTGGAGCTCCATGCGGCGTAGGACCTCCTGGCGGAAGGCCTCGTTCCGGGGGCTGACGCTCAGGGGGGCCTTGTCCCATCCCTCCTCGGCCGTGGCGATGTTGATGCGGCCTTCGATGCCGAGGGCAGTGACCCAAAGGCGGAACCATTTGCCGTAATGGGGCACCTTGGAATGCAGCCAATTGGCAGTGTCCGACATCGGTTCGTGGTAGCTCTCGGCGGGGAGCATCCAAGGCGCGCTGCGTTGAAAGACGTGCAGGCGCTCCACCTGGTCGACGATTGCCGGGATGATTTGGTAAGCACTGGCGCCGGTACCGATCACGGACACCTTTTTGCCGCGCAGGTCCACGGAGTGGTCCCACTCCTGGGAGTGCATCTGTGCTCCCGTGAAGTGCTCCTGCCCGGGCCACGTTGGAATGTGGGGATGATCGAGCTGGCCTACGCAGGTGATGATGGCGTTGAAGCGGCGGGTCTGCCGGGTCCCGTCTGCGGATGAGGTGGTGGCTGTCCAGGTCCTGGTCACCTCGTCGAATTCCGCCTTCTCCAGCCGCGTGTGGAGTTCCAGTTCGTCCGCAAGCTTTGCGCGGGCCACCACTGTTTCCAGGTAGTCGAGGACTTCCTCGCCTTTCGCGAACTGATGAGGCCAGTCATCGCGCTGCGCGAAGGAGAAGCTGTATCCGTAGGTCGGGGTGTCCAGCCGGACGCCGGGGTAGTGGTTCTTCCACCAGGTCCCACCAACGCGGTGGGAGGATTCAATCCAGGTGTAGGGGAGGCCGGCTTCCTTCAGCCTGTATGCCGCAGCGATGCCCGAAACACCGGCGCCCACAATCAGCGTCTCAAAGGTCCGCCCTTGGGAAAGCTCTTCGAAAGACCAGTTGGCCGAACCGTTCCTCTTGGGGCTGATGAGTAATTCATGCTGCATTTCTCCCGCCCAGCTCGGATCGGTGCTGGTGCGCCCTCCGGTAAACCAGTCCAGGATGTAGTCCGCTTGCTCAGCGGTCAGTTCGTCTACGGTCCGGATGTCTTTATCGCGCAGGCGTCGCAGTCCTTCGAAGGCAATCTGCCGTCCGCGGGCAATCTGGTCCTCGTTCAGGCCTCCGTGGGGTTGCGTGGTAGCCCCCATTGGCGGCAACGGCGGGGAAAGATCCGGCTCCAGCAGCGACATGTCCTTCAGGGCCGCGGCCAGGGCGACCAGGAGGACAGGTAGTTCAGCACCTTCAACGAAGGCCCACAGCTCCTGGTCGGTCTCCGTAATCCGAGCGTATTCGTCTCTGCCGTAAAGGTCCCCGCAATGGATGGGCGAGGTCCGTTCGGTGGTGGCTGCCGGTGTGGTCATGGCATTCATGAGTTTCCTCCTGCACGCGCCTTTACGGCGCGGATTATTGACGACGTTGTCTTGGTCAGGAAAATAGCGCGGTTGTCCGCGCGGTTACTCTCGAGTTGAAGGGAGCCTGTCAGCCCCTGTGAAGGCGGAAATCTTCCGTGGCGGTGCGTACGGCTGCCACGATTTCCGTGATACGTGGTCTCATGCGCTCTGCAGGCCCGGAGACGGTCACTGCCCCCAGCACTTCCCCTTGACCGTCACGGACAACAGCACTGACGCCGATGACGCCCGGTTCGCTTTCCTCGTTGTTCAGGGCCCATCCGCGGTTAGAGATTTGGGCGAGTTCGGCAAGCAAGTGGTCGCGGTCGTGGATGGCCAGCTCGGTGCCGGTAGTCCAGCTCCGATCCCCTGAGAACATCCGATCCACTTCCTCCGGGGGAAGGGCTGCCAAGAGGCTTTTTCCAGCCGAGGTGATGTGGGCCGGAAGGCGGTGTCCCACCCGGGAGACGGCCCGGATGATGTGCGGGCTTTCCACGCATGCAAGGAACAACGCCTGGTCTTCCTTGAGCACCAGATAGTGGGCCGTTTCCCCGGTTTGCCGGGCCAGCCAGGCAAGGGTTGGCTCGATTTCGGTGCGGATGTCGCCCTTGTTCGTCAGCGCCTGCGCCAGTTGCATCAGCGCCGGACCCGCAACGAACGACTTGTCGGTCGGGTGGCGTTCCAGCAATCCGGCTTGGGCCAGGGTGGACACCATTCGGTGCGCCGTTGATCGTGCCGCGCCAAGTTCCTCAGCAACGTCGACGATGCGGATGCTGGACCTTGAACGCAGCATGAGGAGGGTGCGGGCGGCATTCTCGACCGACTCGATGGGGTACCGGTAGGCCGGATCCGTCGAGGACTCCTCGGGGACGGTGACGTTCATGGGGCTCAGCCTCTTCGTATGCGGGTGGTCTGTAGCCAGCATAGACAGACCTTGGACCGCGCCGGCACTACGCATGGACAGAACTTCCCACCAGCATGGCGGCCTCTTTATATGTGGCCAGCATCCGCGCCTCCCGGGTTATGTACGCGAGAAGCTTGTCAATGGAGTCCTCCAAAGCCCCCGCGCCCTTGCCGGCGTCGAACACGTACGCGTCCGGCCGGACCAGCACCCAGTCGGCGTCAGCGGCACCCAACCAATCCGCGAAGCGGCTTCCTTGCTCAACAAAGCTTCCTGGGGTGGTGTCACCCGGCCCCGCACAGATGGCGGCCACGGAGACGTCCAGCAGTTCCAAGTGATTCTTTGCGGTGGCAGACAAACCGTCCAGCACGTCCGGCTGAACCGTCAGCAACGTGAGGGAGGAAGGGAGGAGATCGTCCAAGAGGACGTCCGCGTCACCGGCAATGCGCGGTTGGACGGCCAGTCGACCGCCCAAGGGGCCGTCCACGAAACCGGCTCCGATTTGGGGCTGGAACGGCGGATTGGCCTCCGTTTGGGCCTCCAGTTTGCGGTCGCGTTCGGCCGCTTTGGCCGGATCCGTCTCGCAGACCATCTGGCCCACGCGGACAGATTCGGCGATGTACTCCGTCACGTGGGGTCGTCGGCTGTCGGTGTAGGCGTCCAGGAATTCAATCGGAGCGGTGCCTTTCAGCACGTTGTTGAGCATCCAGGACAGCGTCATGGCATCGCGCATTCCGCTGATCATCCCTTGGCCCATGAACGGCGGCATGAGGTGCGCAGCGTCGCCGGCCAGCAATACGCGGCCCCGGTTGAAGGTCGAGGCCACCAAGGACTGGAACGTGTACGTGGTGGACCGGAGGAGAGTGGCTGTCTCTGGCGTGATCCACCGACGCAGCTTGGACCAGACGTTCTCCGGCTTGGCTGCTTCCACGGGATCGGCGCCATCGACGATCATGAACTCCCAGCGGTAGTGGTCGCCACCCAGCCAGGCCATGTGCGAGGGTTGCGCGGGATCAAGCACCTGACCGGTGTCCGGGACCTTGGGGGCTTTGGCGCCCGCTTTCATTTCCACGTCGATAACCACCCAGGTTGCCTCGAATCCGAGGTCATCCCTCGCTATCCCCGCCTGCTCACGGACCAGGCTGTTGGCACCGTCCGCCCCCACAACGAAACGCGCACGGATAGGTTCGGTCCCGCCGTCGACCTTTAACTCAATCCGGTCACCGAGGTCGGAAATAGTCCGCACGTTAGTGGCCTGGCGAACGGTCACGCCTGGCGTTGACTTGGCCGTCGCATCGAAGATGGCCTCGATGTCCGGCTGGTAGAAGTGGTACGAAGATTCCCAGCCGCTTGGAGTTTCCCAGCCACGTGGCAGGTTGGACAGGACGCTAAGGTCGGCGCGGAGCAACAGGTATTCGCGCGCAGGGACAATTGCGTCGTTGATCTCCTTGGATATCGCCATCGCCTGCAGGATCCGCATCGCCTCATGGTCCAGGTGGCAAGCGCGGGGGAGGGGATACAGGCCGGCTTGCTTGTCCAGGACCAGTACCGACCATCCTTGACGTCCGAGCAGCGTGGCCAAAGTCTGGCCAACCGGGCCATAGCCCACGATCGCGACGTCATAGTTCGTGGCTGCGTCCATTTCCTACTCCACCCCCGGGCGGCGGAACGACGCCGGCTGCGGGGTCTTGGCCATGGTGGTGCGCTGGGTCCCGAGGCCCTCGATTTCGATCAGCACCTCGTCGCCGGCCTGTAGCCACGGAAACTCGCCCTCGCCGCGGGCGCGGCTCAGTTCAAGGATGCAGCCCGTGCCGCAGGTGCCTGAGCCGAAGACGTCCCCCGGGCGGACTTCGGTGCCGCGGCTCGCGTAGGAAACCATCTCCCCGAACGAGTAGTGGACCTCAGCCCAGTTGGCCCGGGAGTATTCGACGCCGTTGACCTTGAGGAACATAGCCCGGTCATAACCCGTATCCGTCCGGTACGGCTCCAGCTCGTCCTTGGTGACGAGCCAAGGGCCGAGTGATGTGGCTGTGTCTTTGCCTTTTACGGGCCCCATCGAAAGGAGCATTTCCTCGTGCTGGAGGTCGCGGCCGCTCCAGTCGCAAAGGATGCTGTAGCCGATGATGGCGTCTTCGCCTTCCTCAGCCGTGAGGTCCTGCCCGCCCTTGCCTATAACAGCGGCAACCTCGAGCTCGTAATCGAAGCGTTCAGATCCCGGAGTCATGGGGATTTCGCCTTCACCCTTGAAGTTGTAGGGGTTGGAGAAGTAGAAGACCGGGATCTTGTACCAGAGCGGATTCATCTCCAGGCCCCGCGATTCCCGACCGGCCTTGACGTGCTGTTCGAAGGCATAGAAGTCGCGGAACGTGGGTGGCGTGGCAATGGGGGAGAGGTTGCGGACCGTTGAAGGATCGACGACGGCGCCGGCCTGGATTGCTCGTTCGCCCGCCTTCCGCAGGGCTTCTTCGCCCTCCTGGATTAGGTCGAGCAGGTCATGGTGGCCTTCGATGACGCGGTACGTGTCGTCAACAACGACGCCGACCCGAGGCAGTTCGCCTTCGCTGGTGAATCGAACGAACTTCATGGTCAGCGTCCTCGCACCAGCAGGGTGTTCTGGCGGTACTTGGACGGCGTGGGGGCCAATCCCAAGGCGCGGAAGCCTTCGGGGAGGTAGTCGTTCCACTGGTTCCACCACACTTCGCCGTCTTCCCAAACGACTGGTTCGCGGTTGTCGTCATAAATTTGTTCGATGTCCGTGTAGAGCTCTACCACGTTTCCGGAATGCTCCTTGTAGTAGCAGGCAATGTTGTTGCCTGCACCGTGCCGGACCGGACCCCACAGCAGTTCACGGCCCAAGGCGTGGAGGCGGTCTCCGGCTTTGGTGAGGTCGCTGACGCCCTGGACCTCCCAGGCGTGGTGGTGGAATGTGCCGCGACCTTGCAGCACGGCGATGCCGTGGTGTTCGGTGTTGCAACGCAGGAAGTAGCCCCGTGAACCGCCGGTGCCGATCACGTCGGAAATCCGGAAGTCGAGGACCTTGGTCAGGAATTGCACCATTCCGTAGTGGTCCTGCGGATGGAAGTTGAAGTGGCCGTAGCGGTTCGGACCGAAGCCCTTGGGGGCGATGCCGGCCTTCTGCAGGCCCAGGGAAATTTCGAAGGCGAAGCCCTCCGGGCCGATGAACGTGAAGCCGTCCTCTACGCCTTCTCCGGTGGGCTTCTCGGAGACGACCAGGAAGCCTTCGTCCTCCACCCGCCGTCGTATATCCCTGAGCGCATCGCCGTTCGCGGCGATTAGTCCCAAGGCTTCCAAGCCATCGACGTCGGACTCGACGTACGTCAGTTCGTGGTGCACGTCTGCGGCGGCAAGGTAGGAGACGCCGTCGTTCCGCTTGGTTTCGCGCAGACCTAGGATCTGTGTTGCGTCGAAGACGGACTGTTCAAGGTTGGAGGTCCGGATTGATACCGGTCCCATTTCGGAAATTGCGCCCCAAGACATTTGGTTCTCCACATCTGGCTGAGTCGGTTCTGCCTGTTCCGTTGGGTAGAACATGATCTGTTCTGCGGATGTTACGAGGACGCTAGCAGCTTTGGCTCTGGAGTTGCAAGCCTTTTCTGCGGTGCGAAATTCGGGGCTTGTGCGGCAACTCACACTTCCAGTAGCGTGTGGTCATTCCTTCAAGCAGAACTTGTTCTGCTCTGCAAAACTTTATTGATTTCCCCTCTACAAAGATGTGACTTGGGAAAGGACATGACATGACAGAACGCACGTCTATGCTCAGCTCGGAGCTGCCCAGCAGCTCCAGAGATCGCCGACGCGTGGTCTTCGCGACTGTTGCCGGCACCACCATCGAGTGGTACGACTTCTTCCTTTACGCCACCGCCGCGGGCCTGATCTTCACCAAGATCTACTTCGAACCCGCCGGAGAAGCCGCGGCGCCGCTTCTGGCGTTCCTGACAGTCGGCATCAGCTTCTTGTTCCGACCGCTCGGTGCTTTCCTCGCCGGGCACTTCGGTGACCGCTACGGCCGCCGCGTTGTTCTGATGGCCACCCTGGTATTGATGGGTGCTTCGACCGCGCTGATCGGTTTGTTGCCGACCTATGACTCCATCGGACTGGTGGCTCCGATCCTGCTGGTTCTCTTGAGGATCCTGCAGGGCATCTCGGCAGGCGGCGAGTGGGGAGGCGCCGCACTTCTGGCCGTCGAGCACGCTCCGACGCACAGGCGTGGCATCTTCGGAGCCTCACCGCAGATCGGCACTCCCCTGGGACTGCTGCTGGCATCGGGCATGTTGGCCACAATGACACTGATCGCTCCCGGTGACGCTTTCCTTGAGTGGGGATGGCGCGTTCCGTTCATCCTTTCCGTGGCACTGATCGTCATTGGCTACTACATCCGGCGCAAGGTGGATGAGAGCCCGGTGTTCAGCGAACTGGCCGAACGTAAGAAGGAATCCCGCGCGCCGATCGTCGAACTCTTCAAGAATCACTGGCGTTTGGTCCTGTTGGCGGCTTTGATTCCTGCCGCAAGCCAGGCTTCCGGCTACATGACTACAGGCGGCTACATCCAGCGCTACGCCACCGACCCCGCGGGCCCCGTTGGTTTGAACGCCGGGGAAGTCCTCTGGGTGGTCACTGCCTCGGCCATTTCCTGGCTGATTTTCACCCTTGTTGGCGGAGTGCTTTCGGACAAGATCGGGCGTCAAAAGACGATGCTCCTCGGGTGGCTCCTGCTCGCCGCGGCGCTGCTCGTCCTCTTCCCGCTGGTAAACACCGCCTCGACGGTAGGGCTCTTCGCCGGACTGACCATGCTAACCGTTGGCCTGGGACTGGTCATCGGCCCCTTGTCGGCGCACTACACAGAGATCTTCCCCGCGACAGTTCGCTTCTCCGGGGTTTCCATCGCCTACGCGCTGGGCGCCATCGTTGGCGGTGCTTTCGCTCCCACCATCGCACAGGCCTTGGTGCAAGCCACTGGGTCCACCGGCGCCGTGACTGTCTACCTGGAAGTGATGGTGGTGGTGTCCATCGTCGCCACCCTCCTGGTCCGCGACCGCACGGGGGTACCGCTGGGCGCAGAAGCGGAGGAACGGGTTGAAAGCCCCATCCACGGAGTCAACGCTTAAGATGCTGCGGCGCACGGACAGCCCACGGCCGGATCAGATGGAGCCGGACCAGAAGAAGCTGTATGAAGCCATCACACAGGGCGCCCGGGCCCAAGGCCCGCAGCACTTTGCCCTGACGGATGAGCAAGGTCGTCTCAACGGACCGTTCGGCGATTTCCTGTTGTCGCCGTCGGTCGGGATGGCGCTCCAAGGGGTTGGTGCCGCGCTGCGTTACGAAACCAAATTGACCGGCCGGGCGCGTGAACTCGCCATTCTCCTCGTCGCGGCCCGCCATCACTCAACCTTCGAGCGGGAGTCGCATGAGGCCATAGCGCGGGCCCTCGGGTTTACCCGGGATGAGTTGGAAGCCATCCGACGGGAAGATGTGACCTCTTTCGAGGGCGTTGAGTCCCTGGTTGGCCGTACGGTCCTGGCGCTGCTCGACGGAGACCTCGGTGATTGCGCTTGGAGCGAGGCGCAGGATGTACTCGGCCAGCGCACGGTCTTCGAAGTGGTGACTTTGGTGGGTTACTACTCAACCCTGGCACTGCAGCTCCGCGTATTCCGGGTGGATCCCGTGTGCCTGCGGACAACCGATCCAAGAGGGTCGCTACCGGTCGCTGATTGAGCATCACAGGATGTCAACCAGCACTTAACCACGGGCCCACGCAGAGCCTCGGAACGGCTCTCCGTTCCGAGGCGACGCCGCGTTCGCCCATTTCAGCGTCGCGCTGTCAAGAATGATGGTCGGGAAGGCGAGCGGACATAGCCCAGGTCCATGACCGGCGATGTTCGGTCCTCCAGCCGGCTGATGACCCATGCGCGGCTCCCCGAGGAAACGTCGTTGATCACAGCAAACGGTCGACCCGGTCAGCGCCGGAACTTCCTACAGTTGCTGCTGCTCATGTCTCAGTCGGAGTTTCGCAGCTACTTCTACTCCTGTTACTTGAACGCCGATAATGGTGATTCCGTCAACCTGATCAGGCTCGGACAAGCTGGCGGTGGCGACTCTATTCCGTCAACAGTTGCAAAAGGGCCCTCTTTTTCGTGGCCCCAACTATCCCACCGCGTTATCTCATGAGAGTCGCGTTCTGTGTAGTAGACGGATTTGAATGGGACGCAAAGGATCTTGAACGGATGCATCCCCACAGGCAGCGTGCAATACGGTGCGGACTTGTCTGCATTGTGGGTGGCACTCCCGCCACACTTCAAGGACCCCGATCCCGTCGCCAAGCGTGTTTCACAGCAGGTCATCATCCGACCTGTCCGGCTTTCCCGGACGGGAGCACCGTTTCCGTTTTCTGCAGTGGCTCTGACGGCATGGGGGAGTACGGGCAGATGTTTAGTCCCGCGGTGCATTGTTTACCCGTATCGTGTTAGCACCAAACTCAGATTCAGGATTGGGCCAGCGCCGGTATGAAAGCCGTCAGTGGCCTCGTTTCGATTGAACTGACTGGTGCGGAGCTTGAAAGCAACTGAAAGGCAGCCATGAAAACGCGTGATCCATTTGCACCAACATCCGGGATCGAGTCCTTCGAAGTCATCAGCGAATCCTTCGAGGATGGCCAGGTTCTTCCGGAAGCCCAACGCAGCGCCGTTCTGGGAGCTGGCGGCCGGGACGAATCGCCCCAGCTCACTTGGTCGGGCGCGCCCGAGGGAACCAGGAGTTACGCAGTCACCGTCTTCGACCCCGATGCCCCAGACGGGGGCTACTGGCATTGGGCTGTGGTGAACATCCCGGCAGACATCACGTCCCTCCAGGCCGGTGCAGGTTCCCGGGACAACTCCCGGTTACCCTCTGGTGCAGTGCAATTGAAGAACGATGCCGGATTTGCCGGTTTCGTGGGAGCTGCCCCTCCTCCCGGGCACGGTCAGCACCGGTATTTGGTGGTGGTTCATGCCGTGGATGTTGAGCGGCTGGACCTTCGCATTGATGACACCCCGGCCGCCCTGCAATCCGCGCTGTCCACCCACACCTTGGGCCGGGCGAGGCTGACGGGGACCTTCGAACGCCGCTAGGGCATGTCTCCTAAGCCCTGAGGCGGTTGCCCGGAATGCGTGAGGGTGTCTCGTGATTCTATGTTTTGACTGATGGGCAGTAGAGCCTTAATTAGCCGTTGCTGCCGTCTTCTATTGGTCGCCGGGGTCGCCCAGTCGGGGACGACTGGTGGGTGGTCTTTGGCCTTGTATACCGATACCGCTGCGGGATCGCTTGGCGGGATGTGCCGGCCGAGTTGGCCCGAACGCTGCCGCCCAGATTTCCTGGCATCTGCTGCCCCGGTAATCCTCCAGCCGCCCCGAAAGGGGGTGTGGTCCACACTTTTCGTCTCGTGCTGGGCCAAACAGCCTTCGGACTGGCTTGGAGTCCCATGTATTCGCGGCTTCCCAGCGTTTGCAGGGGGTGGAATGTAGTTCGAGTCCCACCTCGGGCACAGTGGATTCCCTCGTCAGAGGGCTTTCTTGCTTTGACGTGTGTACAAAGCTTGATCCGGGGCGCCTCTGGTGCTGGAAGTGCGGGTTTTGGCCTGACGCCTTCGGCGCCATCGACCACCAGTTGCTCTCTTGGTTCACCGGCACAGAATGCATCAGCACGTCACTCAAGACGCACCCCATCCAGCCCAAACTGACATACGGCACCACCCAGCAGGGGCCACTTTTTGGCAGGACAAACGCGGGCCGCTCTCGCCGGTGCGCCTACCCACGGCAATGAACGCCCCGTGGCACTTATGCCGCAGTCATGTTGTTCCCGTTCCCCGGCGCATGAATAGGTGTAGGCCTCCCCGGGCCCAGCCGTCACCACCGGAATGAGGGCCGCAAAACCTCCAGCTCAGCACACGGAAGTCTCGATCAGCCAGGGACCTCGACCTGCCACCCCACACACCTGCATAAGCTCCGCGGCAGCCAGTCAACCGCCTCGAGCATAGGCAGAGGATCTGGCACCGCATTTCCAGCATTCACTTGCGCGACGCCTGCCACGAACTCGCAGGATTGAAGCCGAACGATCTACGAACGCGCTACTTGTTGCTGCCTTTCACGCAGGCAGCGGCGGGCCAGGCTCTTGCTCAGCCCAGTTCGCTTTGCGAACTGTAGGAGGTCAGTCCGACTGGTCCCGGAGCTATCTTGGTCGTCGAGGAAGGTGGCGACCCGCTGCAGGGCCCACTTGGGCAGTTCGGGCTATAAACCTCACTTGTACCCTTCAGATGCACGTCGCGGCAGGAACCCCGGGAAACCGGGGTTCCTGCCCGTGAAAGTGCGGTGCTAGCCGGCGTAGGGGTCGGCGATGCCGATGTATTGGGTGGTGGTGTATTCGGCGATGCCTTCACTGCCGCCTTCGCGTCCGAGGCCGGATTGTTTTACGCCGCCGAAGGGTGCTGCGGCGTTGGAGATGACGCCGGCGTTGAAGCCGACCATGCCGAACTCGATCTGCTCGGCCACCCGCAGGAGCCGGTTGAAATCCTTGCTGTAGAGGTAGGACGCGAGCCCGTACTCCGAAACGTTGGCCAGTTTGATGGCCTCGTCTTCGGTGCTGAAGGTGGTGACGGGGGCGACGGGTCCGAAGATTTCCTGTCCCAGGATCGCCGCGTCATTGGGGACGTCGGCGAGGACGGTGGGCTGGTAGAAGTACCCCGGCCCGTCCACCGGCGCACCGCCGGTGACGGCCACCGCCCCGGCCTCGACGGCGGCACTCACCAAAGCGTGCACATCGTCCCGGGCACCGCCGTCAATGAGGGGTCCGACCTTGGTCCCAGGGTCGGTGCCGCGGCCGGTGGTCAGGGCACCCATCGCGGCAGCGAACTTCCGGGTGAACTCCTGCGCGACGGACTCGTGGACAAGGAACCGGTTGGCGGCAGTGCAGGCTTCGCCCATGTTCCGCATCTTCGCCGCCATCGCACCTTCAACAGCAGCGTCGAGGTCTGCGTCCTCGAACACAATGAACGGCGCGTTCCCGCCCAGCTCCATCGAGGTGCGCAGCACGTTCTGCGCCGCGTCCGCCATCAGGCGTTTCCCCACCGGGGTGGATCCGGTGAAGGAGACCTTCCGCAGCCGGGAGTCCTTCAGCAACGGCCCGGACACACCCGACGCCGAAGCGGAGGAGACAACGTTCAAAACCCCGGCGGGCAGGCCCGCATCCATCATGGTCTGCGCAAAGTACTGTGCCGTAAGCGGGGTCAGCTTCGCGGGCTTCAGCACCATGGTGCAGCCGGCCGCGACGGCGGGGGCGACTTTGCGGGTGGCCATCGCGAGGGGGAAGTTCCAGGGGGTGATCAGCAGGCAGGGTCCGACGGGTTTGTGCTGGACCAGGATCTTGTTCTTGCCCTCAGGCGTGGTGAGGTAGCGGCCGTAGTCGCGGACGGTCTCCTCGGAGAACCAGCGCAGGAACTCCGCCCCATACGTCACCTCGCCCCGCGCCTCGGCCAGGGGTTTGCCCATCTCCAGGGTCATCAGCAGCGCGAAGTCCTCTCCCCGCTCCGTCACGAGGTCAAAAGCCCGGCGAAGGATCTCCGCCCGCACCCGCGGTGCAGTCCGTGCCCAGGACGCCTGCGCCGCATCAGCCGCATCCAGCGCGGCGAGCGCGTCCTCGCTCGTGGCCGAGGCGAGGGTGGCGAGGACCTTCCCGGTGGCAGGGTCGTGCACATCGAACGTGCCGCCGTCGGACGCGCCCACCCACTCACCGTTGATCAGCAGACCGGTCGGGACGGAGGCGAGCAAGGACGCCTCAAGCTCGGGCGAGACGGCAGGGGTGAGGGGAGGGGCAATGGTCACGGGTGCTCCTTCGGGAAGAAGAGGTCATGGAGAGGTGGTTGAGCTCGTCGTATGAGGTTTCGACGAGCTCAACCACGGGGGTTTTCAGCGCTATGCCTGGGGCGGGAGGTAGCGGTTGAGGTCGCCGCGGGTGACCCGCCGGGTTTGGTCGAACTGGGGGTCGTTCCGGAGTTCCTTGACCAGTCCCACGCCGAGGAGGGCGACGATGACGGTGAACGGCAGAGCTGAGAGCATGGCTGCCTGCTGGAGGGCGCTAAGGCCGCCAACAATGAGGAGTACCACTGCGCAGAGGCCGGTCAGCAGTCCCCAAGTGGTCAGGACGGGCTTGGTGGGGTTGAGCGTTCCGCGGGAGGACATCATGCTGAGGACAAAGGTGTTCGCGTCGGCGCCGGAGACGAAGTACATCACCACGAGGAAGATGGCCACGATGGACGTCAGCCCGGAGAGCGGCAGTTCGGCCAGGGTGGCGAAGAACGCGGAGTTGACGTCCTCGAGGGCGGCGGCGCCGATCTGGCCGCCGTTTTCCATGTCGAACTTGATGGCGGAGCCGCCGAAGATGGTGAACCAGGCGAAGAACACGACGCTGGGAACGATCATGACGCCGGCGACGAATTCGCGGACGGTGCGTCCCCTGGAGATCTTGGCCAGGAACACGCCGACGAAGGCACCCCAGCTGAGCCACCAGGCCATCATGAAGTAGGTCCACCACTGCATCCACTGGACGTCTTCCGGGGTGCTCGGGGTGAGCAGGCTGACGGCGAAGAACTCGCTGGCGTACTGTCCCAGGGAACGGAAAAAGAGGTTGGAGATGAAGTTGGTGGGGCCGGTGAACAGGACGTAGAGACCCAGGCCGGCCGAGAGGACCATGGTGGTCTGGCTGAGGTACTTGATGCCCTTATGGACTCCGGAGAGCGCGGAGAGGGTGAAGATCACGGTGATGACGGCGATGATGATGATCTGGCCCAAGAGGCTGGACGGAATTCCGAAGACCCTGCTGACCCCTTCGCCGATCTGGGAGGCACCCAGGCCGAGCGAGGTGGTGGTGCCGAAAAGGGTGGCGATGATGGCGAAGACGTCGATCATCTTGCCGAACCAGCCGTCCACGAGCTTGCCGAAGACGGGGCGGAGCATGGGGGAGACCAGGCCGGCGTTGCCGCGGCGGTGGGTGGAGTAGGCGATTGCGAGGCCGAAGACCCCGAACACTGCCCAGGCATGGGGGCCCCAGTCGAAGTAGGAGAACTGCATGGCGCGGACCGCGGCTTCCATGGTGCCGGCCTCGGCAAGGCCGTGCGGCGGGGAAGCGAAGTGCGAAATGGGTTCGGCGACGCCGTAGCTGATCAGGCCGATGCCCATGACGGCTGAGAGGATCATGGCCAGCCAGGACCAGGTGCTGAAGTCAGGGCGGGCATCGTCCGCCCCAAGCCGGATCCGGCCAAACCGGCTGATGGCGATGTACACCAGGAGCCCGATGCAGCCGAGGGTCACCACAAGGTAGCTCCAGCCAACGCTTTGGGCCACCCAGTCCATGGCGGTGGTCATCACGGCGCTGAGGCTGTCAGGGGAGAGGGAAGCCCATGCGGTGAAGGCACCGATGAGTCCGACGGATGTCCAAAAGACGGCGCCGGGTTTGCCCCGGAGGCGGTCCGCTTTCGCGAGGGGTGTCTCGACGACCGGTCCGTTTCCGTTGGGGGAGTTGATGATGATTGGGCTTCCGCCCGTGCCGGAGCTTTTCGTTTCCATCAGGTCCTCGGCATTTTGTGTGTGGGTCATGGGGTTCTCCAGATGCAACGCTGCATGGGTTGGAAGTTGATGGTGCCCTTGGGGGGATGGTGGTGTGCCCTGGCCCGGCCGGGGTGGCGGTGCCGTGGGCGCTGATGCACGTGGCGGTCAGAGTTCCTCGAGCTGCGCACCGTCGAAGAAGTGGCCTGCTTTGTAAATCATTGGAGCTGTTTGGGCGACCTCGGCGTGCCGGACCCGGCCGACGAAGATGGTGTGGGTCTTGGCCTGGAAGCGTTCCTTGATCTCGGCCTCGAGGGAAGCCGCTGACCCGTCGATGAGCGGGACGCCGTTGGGGCCGGCGTGCCATTCCAGGTCAGCGAACTTGTCAGGGTTCTTCGAGGCGAACGTCTTCACCGTGCCGAGCTGGTTGTTGCTGAGGATGTTGATCCCGAAGTGGGATGACTGGAACAGGGCGGGGTAGGTCGACGACGTCTTTTGGACGCAGACGAGAACGAGCGGGGGGTCCAGGGAGATCGAGGCGTAGGAGTTGGCGGCCAGGCCCTTGGGGGTGCCGTCTTCATCAACGGTGGTGACGACGGTGACGCCGGTGATGAACTGCCGGTTGAATCCCTTCATGATGTCCAGCGGGAGGTTGCCGGAAAGATTGTCGACGACGACTTCCGGGGTTTCGTCCTCGAAGGCGGAACCGAGGGAGGGGATGCCGACGTGGGCGAGGAGTTCGACGGCGTCCCAGGTCACCTGTTCGTGGGCGATCCGTCCGTGGCGGAGGGTCAGGGCGTTGGAGCCTCGGGTTTCCACGACACGGCCTGTGGGCGGGACACCCCGCAGCGGGTGGGTGAAGGTTCCGGTGGACTTCCAGAAGATGGCCATCTCGTCACCGTTGGCGATGACCTTCTCGATGCGGGTGGTCAGATCCGGGAAAGCGGCCCGCACATCAAGGATCTCCTGCTGCAGCTCCTTCAGTCCCGACACCTTTTTCGTGCCGGTGCTCTCGCGCTGGTAGTCGGTGGTGACGATCGCGTCGAATGCGGTGACATCACCCTCGTCCCAAGCTGCGGTCCAGGCGGCGGTCACGGCGTCATTGAGTGTTTCTTGCATGCCACAAAGGTAGAACCAGAGTGTGATCCACGTCAATAGGGGCGGGAAGACTCCGAAGAACTAGCGAAATTGCGGGAGGTCCTTGACGTCTTTGTTGTATGCAACGTACTTTTGATGCATGCAAGAAGTCATTCAGTTGCGAAAAGGCGCCCAGGCGTCCGCCACCCAAGCCAGCCTGTTGGACAAGCTGCGTAAGCTGGTCCTCAGCGGTGAGTACCCTCCGGGCGCACCTCTGCCGGAGTTGTTCCTGGCTGAAGAGTTCGAGGTGAGCCGGACGCCGGTACGCGAGGCGCTCAAGCAGCTGGAAAACGAGGGCCTTGTGGAGATCCGGCCCAAGGTGGGAACCTTCGTCCGCATCCCGACGCGCCGCGAGATCGTCGAACTTTTCCAGCTGAAGGAAAGCCTGGAAGGCCTGGCCGCAAGCCTCCTTGCCCGACGCGGTCCGGTTCCGGAACTGGAAACCCTCAAGCGCAACATCGAAGAGTCCGAACGTGCCGAACGCCGCGCGGACACCGCTAAATATGCCGAACTCGTCCACGAGTTCCACTGGACAATCGTCGAAGGTTCGGACAACTCGAAGCTGGTGGAGCACTACGGGCGCCTCATGAACCAGCTCGCCTACCACCGGATTGTGCTTGAAACCGTTGAACGGCCCGCCCGCATGCGCGCCTCAATCCGCGAACACCAGTCCGTCGTGGACGCCCTCCTTGAAAAGGACCCGGTTGGCGCCGAACTTGCCATGCGCGGCCACGTGAATGCCTCCAGCCTCGCGGCGTCGCGCGGCGCAGACGCCGGTACTGCCGTCGGCGCCGAAAAAGACGCTTAGCCGCCGAAAGGAATCCCATGACTTCCACCAACTACCCAAAGAAGGGTTGAACCGTGTCCGAGACCATCACCCCCATCGCTGAGGGAACCAACCCGGCCTCCGCGATCGAAGACCTCGCCCGGGAACTCGGGGTCCGCAAGGTCACCGTGTTGACGGAAGAAACCCTTCGTGACGGCGCAGGAGCCCTGCCAACCAGCGTGACCCGGGCTGCCGCTGCCGCCGTCATCCGCAACCCCTGGAGCGGTTCGAGCGTTGCGACTGACCTTGCGCCTGAAACCGAACGCATCGCTCCCGTCCTCGCGAAAATCCTCACCGACCGCCTCACAGCCGCCCTCGGAGGAGCCGGCGAGATCGAGGCCTTCGGCAAGTCCGCCGTCGTCGGCCTTAAGGGCGAGGTTGAGCACGCCGCAGCACTGATCCACACGCCGTTCTTCGGAAACCTGGTCCGCGAGTTCCTCGAAGGCACCTCGATCCTGTCCTTCTCGGATGACCGGGCAGAACCCGGATCCACTATCGCCGTCCCGATGTGGCACAAGGAAGCCGCATCCACGCGAAGCCACTACCAGACCTTGACGTTGAACCTGAGCGATGCGCCACACCCCGATGAAATTGTCGTGGTCGCGGCCGCCTCAACCGGTTCGCGCCCGCATCCACGCATCGGTGACCGCACCACCGACCGCCCCGTAACCGCCCAAATCCTGGAGGGAATCCTGCCGTGAATATCCGCAAAATCGTTACTCTGTCCGAAGAAATCCTGACCGAAGGCGGCCGTCCCGTGAGCCCGGGCGCACGCGTTGCGATCGCCGTAGCCGTCGTTGAAAATCCGTGGGCCGGCCAAGGTTTCGTCGAGGATCTCAGTGCCGGCATCGACGCCACCGCCTCCGACCTCGGCAAACTCCTGACGCCCAAGGTGATTGAAGCGCTCGGCGCACCCGTCGAGGCCTACGGCAAAGCGGCCATCGTCGGGATCGAAGGCGAGATCGAGCACGGCTCGGCGTTGATCCACACGCTGAAGTTCGGCGATCACTACCGCAAGGCCACGTCCGCCACCACGCTGCTGCCCGCCGTCGAAAAGCGCGCACCGGCCGGCACCGTCTTCGACATTCCGATGAAGCACATCACCGACGCCACCATCCGCTCGCACCACCAGAGCGTGGAAGTCCGCATAGCCGACGCCCCCCACCCCGGTGAAATCCTCATTGCCTTGGCCGCCTCCGCCCAGGGCCGGCCGCAGGAGCGCCTGGCGCCCCTGTCCACGGAGCAGTGACCCAAGTGCCTGAAACCCCCGTAGCGCTGCTGCATGGCGTCGGCCTGGACGCGGGCATGTGGGCGCCAGTCAGGGATGCCCTCAAGCGGGACTCGGTCGCCCTCGACCTGCCAGGCCACGGACGGCAGGCGGCGCTGACACTGCCGGTGTCGCTCGCGGATCTCGCAGCGGACGTGCTGGACCGTCTCCCCGGGCGAAGCCACCTCGTGGGGTTCTCACTCGGGGCACTCATTGCGCAATACATAGCAAGGTTCCACCCCGAGCGAGTGGCGACCCTGACCTGTGTGAACTCGGTATGCCAGCGCACGGAGGCTGAAGCACAGGCGGTGATGGCACGACTGGCCTCCGCGGAGCACAACTTCGCGGCGACCGTGCAGGCATCCATCGACCGCTGGTACACCGGCACATCCGTTCCAGCTGATGTTGTGGAAGCGACCCGCCGCACCCTGGAAGCGAACAACGTCGCATCCTTTGTGCACGCCTACCGCGTCTTCGCGACCGGGGATGCGGTCATCGGACCCGAGCTTGGCAACATCACCGTGCCTACCCTCGCTGTCACCGGCGAGCTGGATCCGGGATCAACACCGGACATGACCCGCCGGCTGGCAGCCGCGATCCCCGGGGCCAAGAGCCTGGTGGTTCCCGGTGCACGGCATATGCTGCCGGTCCAGAACGCCGACGTCCTGGCCGGGGCAATCAACGACTTCATCCAAGAATCCGAAGGAGAACGGGCATGACGCTCCGACTCGACCACTTCATCGGCGGTACCTGGTCTGCCCCCGCCGGCGGGGAATACTTCCCCAGCACCAACCCGGCAACCCTGGAACTGCTCTACGAAGCCGCCCGCGGCACCGAAGAGGATGTCCGCCGTGCCGTGGCAGCAGCAAAGGAAGCCTTCGAGTCGCCCCTGTGGCGCGACCTCACCGCCACCAAGCGCGGCCACCTCCTGCGCCGCCTCGGAGACCTGATCGGCGAGCACGCAGACGAACTCGCCGAGCTGGAAACACTGGACAACGGCAAGCTGCTGCGTGAGATGCGCGGGCAGCTCGCCAACCTGCCCGAGTACCTGTACTACTACGCCGGGCTCGCGGACAAGGTCCAGGGAAGCCAGATCCCCACCAACTCGATCACCATGCTGAACTACACCCAGCGTGAACCCCTGGGCGTCGTCGGGGCCATCACGCCGTGGAACTCGCCCCTGACGCTGACCACGTCAAAGCTGGCCCCGGCACTGGCCGCCGGCAATACCGTGGTCATCAAGCCCAGCGAGTACACCTCCCGGACCATCCTCCGCGTTGCTGAACTGGCATCGCGGGCAGGGTTCCCGGACGGTGTGGTGAATGTTGTCACCGGCTTCGGCCAGGAAGCGGGCGCCGCGCTGGTGAGCCACCGCGACCTCGCGAAGATCTCCTTCACCGGATCCACCCAGACCGGTGCCCGCATTGCCGCGGAGACGGCGTCGCGCTTTATCGGCTCAACCCTTGAACTCGGCGGCAAGAGCCCCAACATCGTGTTCGAGGACGCGGACGTCTCCAATGCCGCAATGGGTGTCATCGCCGGAATCTTCGCCGCAGCCGGCCAGACCTGCATCGCGGGCAGCCGGGTGTTCGCGCACCGCAGCGTCTACGACGAACTTGTTGAACGGGTCGCCGAGCGCGCGGCTTCGATCATCATCGGCGACCCGCGCCTGGCCACCACCGAACTCGGCCCGCTCGCCTTCGGCGCGCAGCTGGACAAGGTGAGCTCCTACGTCGACATCGGCGTCAGTGAGGGCGCAACGGTGCGGACCGGCGGCAAGCGCCCGGACATCGAACTCCCCGGCTACTTCTTCGCCCCCACCGTCCTGACCGGCGTCGATAACACCATGCGGGTGGTGCGCGAAGAGATCTTCGGGCCGGTGGCCGCGATCATGCCCTTCGACTCCGAAGACGAAGTGGTGGGCTTGGCTAACGACACCGAATACGGCCTCGCCGCCGGCGTCTGGACCCAGAACCTCGCGCGCGCCCACCGTATGGCCCGCCGGCTTGAAGCGGGCACGGTGTGGGTCAACACCTACCGGGCGATGTCCCCGATGTCACCGCGCCAGGGGTTCAAAAACTCGGGCGTGGGCATCGAGCACGGACTGGAGTCCATGCACGAATACACCCGGCTCAAGAGCGTCTGGATCAACACCGACGAGGGCCCCGTCTCCGATCCCTTCGTCCTGCGCAGCTAAAGGAAACCGAGAATGCCTCTCATCGACGTATCCATCGCACGGGGCCGGAGCCCGGAACAGCTCCGCTCACTTATCAATGAGCTTCATCTGGCCGCGGAAAAGGCTGTCGGCGCCGTGCCGGAAAACACCACAGTCATCATCCGCGAGGTCGAGCACGAACACTGGTCCCGCGGCAACCAGACCATCGCCGAACGCAACGCCGCGGCCAAGTAGCTGCGCCCACTAGTCACCCGGCTGCGACACCGCCGCCGAAACGAAGGAGTTTACTCATGCGCTTTTCCCTCTTCGTCCACATGGAGCGCTGGGACGAGTCCGTCTCGTACCAGGAAAGCTTCGAGAACCTGACCGAGCTCACCCTCATGGCCGAGGCCGGCGGGTTCAGCACCGTCTGGATCGGCGAGCACCACTCGATGGAGTACACCATCTCGCCCAGCCCCATGCCCCAGCTCGCCTACCTGGCAGCGCGGACCTCGAAGATCCGTCTTGGCGCCGGAACCATCATTGCCCCGTTCTGGAACCCAATCCGGGTCGCCGGCGAATGCGCCCTCTTGGACGTCATCAGCAACGGACGGATGGAAGTGGGCCTGGCCCGCGGCGCCTACCAGTTTGAATTCGACCGCCTGATGGGCGGCATGTCAGCGGTTGAGGGCGGCAAGCACCTCCGCGAGCTCGTCCCCGCCGTTCGCAAGCTGTGGGAAGGCGATTACGCCCACGACGGCGAAGTCTGGCAGTTCCCCACCTCCACAAGCGTTCCCAAGCCTGTCCAGCAGCCCACCCCGCCGATGTGGATCGCCGCCCGGGACATCTCCTCCCACGAGTTCGCGGTCGAAAACGGCTGCAACGTCATGGTAACCCCGCTGATGAAGGGCGATGAGGAGGTCGAAGACCTCGTCAACAAGTTCGAGTCAGCTGTCGAGAAAAACCCTGGCGTGCCCCGCCCGGACCTCATGGTCCTGCGCCACACCCACGTCCATTCCGCAGACGAACCCGAGGGATGGCGCCGCCCGGCCGAGGGCATCAACAAGTTCTACCGGACGTTTGATGCCTGGTTCGGTAACAAGACCGCGCCCAAGAACGGCTTCCTCGAGCCCAGCCCCGAAGAAAAGTTCGCCGAGCGCCCGGAGTTCACCCCGGAGTCTCTGCACAAGACGGCCATGATCGGCACTCCGGAGGAAGTGATCGAACGGCTCCGTAAGTACGAAGAATTGGGCGTTACCGAGTTCAGCGTTTGGTCCGACAACAGCCTCACCCACGAGGAAAAGAAGCGCTCCCTCGAACTCTTCATCAAGCATGTCGTCCCGGCCTTCCAGGAGCAGCCGGCGACCGCTGCGCGATAACGACGCACCAGCAACAGATGACCAAAGACGGTCCAACAGGGCACTGCAGGAGCTGGGCCCGGCACCCAACCGGGGACGTCCTGCAGTGCCACTGGTCCATGCGGGACGTAGCTGTTCTCTGGGTATTGCAACCAGATGAATTGGTTCGCGCGCACGCAATGGCCCTTGGCTCATACTCAAAGAGGACGACAAAGCCTGGCAGTTAGGAGCACACTGCTCCGCGCGACGCAGTGCTTGTTTTGGTCGTTTAGGCTGAAGTCATGAACCGCCCGGAACCTGTCGCGGCCGGTGGAGTAGCACGCCCAACAGCTGTTCGACTTAAGCTCGCCGTCAGCTTCAGCATCTCTGGTGGAACACCTCGGGCACAGCGTTTCCACTCGACAGAGAAGTTTTTGCTTTGACATATTGACAAAGCTTGCGCTGGACGCCTCTGACGCGAAGGGTGCGGGCTGTAGCCTGGCTGCCGCGGAGCCTATTCAGGTGTGGGGTGGCGGGGTCAGTGTCCTGGTTGGTGGGCGCTCCGCCTGCTGAGCTGGGATGATGTTCCGGCGCTTCCGCTCAGGTAGACAGATGGGAACGATGAATCCGGGCTCCCCATTGCCCCAGCAATGCCACAACAACTATCAGGGCTCCGGAAACGATCAAGGCAGGGCCGGCTCCGGCGCGGGCAAGCAGCGCGCCAAGAGCCGCCCCAAGAACTAGCACAACAATCGCGGCACTTCTCCTGTTCAGCAATCCCTTGTGCCCCGTTACGAGGAAAAGCTCACCCGACAACGCGGTCAGGGTGGAGGTGACGACCACGGTTGTCATTTCCCGGACCGCGAGCTTTCGGGCTACACATGCCTGAATTCCCATGGCAGCTGCCGCCAATGAAGAGATGATCACTCGGACGTCGGTGGTGAGGTTGTTATCGACCAGGGAGGCCAGGGCCCCGAGGGAGCAAAGAAGGAGCCCTGCGACAAGCAGCAGCACCGTGATTGGCAGGCGCCATTCCGCAGATCCTTTTCTCAGTACCAGCCCGGTCACCGCGGCGCCGATTGAGAAACACACCATCGCTGTCAGAGGACCTAGCACTGGAAGGCCATCTGCTCCCGCCATGGCCATGCCCAGTATCACCACGTTCCCCGTCATGTTTCCGATGAAGACGTGGTCAAGGGCGAGATAACCGACTGCATCGACGATCCCAGTACCAAAAGTCAGGACCATCAGGAGCCCAAGCAACTGCACATTCCAGCGCTTCCCGGCCAGGACCTGCGCTTCGACTGCTTGATTACCAAGTCCGGCACTGGGTGCGGCAGATGGGGTATGTGGGGTTGTGGTCATTTTTGAATCTCCTGAAGGATTCTCGAGGGCGAACCGAAGCGTCGCATGGGTGCAGAACATGGTTGGATCCGAGCCGACCAAGGAAGTCGATGGACGCTCCGATATCGACGAGGACGACGGCGGGAGTTGTGTCCCGCCGTCGTGCGCCGTTCGGCTTGCTGCCTGGCATTTTTGGCGCGGCGCTCAGCCTTCAAGCTTGGAATCTTCGCCCAGACGGTGCCATGAACGGTTGTGGTAGACCAGAGCGTCGCCGGGTTCGCCCGCTTGGACGTTTCGCATCACGCGGGACTCCAGGGCGTGAGCGGCGATGATTGTGGAGGTCCCCACCTCCATGCGATCGATGACGGCGCAGCGCATCCAGGCGCGGACATCGTCATACACTGCTTCGCCGGTTTCGAGTTGCGACCAGCGGTGCGTCTGGTCAAAGCGGTCGGCGCCTGGGGTCGCTCCGAACTTAGCCAAGTCGACGTCGTGCGCGTCCAGCAGGTGCACGACGACGGTTTCGGCCCGCGTAAGCACCTCGGACGCAGAAGACAATGCCGAGACCGAGAAAATCAGCATTGGAGGTTCCGCACTCACAGACACGACCGACGATACCGTCAGTGCCACCGGTCCTTCTCCGGCATCCGCCGTGATGACGGCGACACCTCCCGGATGGCCACGGAACAGTGCTTTGAATTCGTCGGCCGGGAGGGAGGATGGGAAGCTTTGCTTTGGAGCCTCGAGCCAAATGTCTGCGGGGTAGGCGTGAAACATCGTTATGATGCCACGGGTGCGGAGCCGGCGAGTTCCTCGCGAACGATGGCTGTCCCTGCGCTCAGAGCACTCAGCTTGGCCAGTGCGACCTCCCGCGGGAACGGTGCCATGCCGCAGTTGGAGCTGGGCATGAGCTTGTCCGCATCGACGAACTGCAGGGCCTTGCGGAGGGTGTCGGCGACCTCCTCCGGCGTCTCGATGGTCTCGCTGGCGACGTCGATTGCCCCGAGCATGACTTTCTTGCCGCGCAGGAGCTCAATGAGGTCCATGGGCACGTGGGAGTTCTGGCATTCCAGCGAGATGATGTCGATGCTGGAGCTCTGCAGGAGCGGGAACGATTCCTCGTACTGCCGCCACTGTGAGCCGAGCGTCGCCTTCCAGTCAGTATTCGCCTTGATCCCGTAGCCGTAGCAGATATGCACGGCGGTCTCCACACGCAGTCCTTCTGCCGCTCTCTCGAGCGCGGCCACGCCCCAGTCCTTGACTTCATCGAGGAAGACATTGAACGCGGGCTCGTCGAACTGGATGATGTCCACGCCGGCCGCCTCGAGTTCTTTTGCCTCCTGGTTGAGGATCGTGGCGAACTCCCAGGCCAGCTTCTCGCGGCTCTTGTAGTGGTCATCGTAAAGCGTGTCCACCATCGTCATTGGACCGGGAAGAGTCCATTTGATCGGCTTGTCGGTGGTTGCGCGGAGGAACTTTGCGTCTTCGACGAATACTGGCCGCTCGCGGCGCACCGGTCCGACGACGGTCGGTACGCTCGCGTCGTAGCGGTCGCGGATGCGCACGGTCTTGCGCTGTTCAAAGTCGACGCCGCTGAGATGCTCGATGAATGTCGTGACGAAGTGCTGGCGGGTTTGCTCGCCGTCGCTGACGATGTCGATGCCGCGTCGGCTCTGCTCGTGGATGGCGATGCGCAGCGCGTCCTGCTTGCCCTCGAGCAGCGTATCTCCCTCCAGCTTCCACGGGGACCAAAGAGTCTCCGGCTGTGCGAGCCACGATGGTTTCGGCAGGCTTCCGACAACGGTGGTGGGCAAGAGTGTGTTCATGATTGGCGATTCTCCGTGGGTCAGTTGACGAGAGCGGGGTAGTTGGCGGTCCACTGGTCCAACAGATCCTTGTGGGGCGTGATGAAGTGCTCCTCCGTGTACTTCGCCTGCGTGACCGCGAGCTGAGCGCGCTCCACGCGGTCGTAAGCGATCTGGGTCCGCGAGTAATCCTGCTCGCCCAGGCTCGGCTGGTAGACGGGGCCGGCGGCGGAGTTTGCGTTGTAGATCTCCGGGCGGTAGATCTTCTGGAACGTCTCCATGGTGCTGATCGTGCCGATGAGCTGCAGGTTGGAGTAGTCGTTGAGCAGGTCTCCGCGGAAGTAGAAGGCGAGCGGTGCAACGCTGCCGCGTGGCATGAAGTAACGGACCCGCAGCCCCATTTTTGCGAAGTACGCATCCGTCAGCGAGAACTCGTCCTGCTGGTACTCGACGCCCAGGACCGGGTGTTGGTTTCCGGTTCGCCGGTACGTCTTGCTCGTGGAGACGCTGATGCACACCACTGGCGGCTGCGGGAAGCGTTCCTGGCATACCGGGGAATCGAGGAAGTGCTGGAACAGTTTGCCGTGAAGATCGCCGAAGTCCTCGGGAACGGTGGGCTTGCCTGCGTCCCCTGCTGCCGCTGGCAGTACGACGCTGAAGTCGAAGTCACGGACGTAGGAGGAGAAGTTGTTCCCGACGATCCCCTGGTGGCGGACCCCGTTCAGCAGGTCGACGATCTGGATGTCGAGAACCTCGAACAGCGGGAACTGCTGATCCGTGCCTTCCGCCGTGAACTGTATCTGCACGGACACGATCTCAAGCTCGAGCGTGTAACGGTCCCGGTCCGGGTTGTCCCAGCCAGCGAGATCGTTGAAGCGACGCCGCATCATGGTCAACGCGTTGCGGAGGTTCTCCTGGCGGTGCTCCCCCCGAGCCAGGTTGGCGAAATTCGTCGTGATCCGGGAGCCTTCCGACGGGAAGTAGTCCTCGTCGAAGCGGGTCGTGGTGATGCTGAAGGTGAAGTCGTCTGCCATGCGCTGCCAATCCGTTGATGATGGGCCGGAGACGGCCTTTCAGAAGGGGATGTGTCCATGGTGCAACGTTCCGGAGGGTATCGGGTAACTAGGCGCTACTATGTATTGATATAGACTTTTCCTATGGCACAGCTTTCGAGCGGACTGACCCTGCAGCAGCTCCGCTACTTCATAGAAGTTGCAGCTGAGGGGTCAATCTCCGCGGCTGCCGATCTTCTTTACGTAGCGCAGCCGACAATGTCCGCGGCGATGAAGGACCTTGAGGCCCGGGTGGGCCGTGCGCTCCTGGTTCGCTCCGCCCGCGGCGTCACCCTCACCGCCGACGGGGTAGAGTTCCTCGGCTATGCGAGGCAGGTCGTCGAGCAGTTCGCTCTCCTCGAGCAGCGCTACCTTGGTAGGCCACCGACCCGACGTCTGCTCGGGGTGTCAACGCAGCACTACTCTTTCGCGGTGGACGCCTTCGTCCGGATGGTCAAGGCGAGTGAGGTGGCCGAATACGAGTTCTCGCTGCGTGAGTCCCGCACCTGGGACATCATCGAGGATGTCCGGACGCTCCGGAGCGAGATAGGCATCCTCTACCGGAACGATTTCAACCGGAAGGTCATTGACAAGCTGCTCCGGGACTCCGGGCTCGCGTTCACTCCGCTTTTCCTCGCCGAACCGCACATTTTTATTGCACGGAACAACCCGCTCGCCTCAAAAGAGCGTGCGACTCTCGCCGATCTTGCCGGCTTGCCGCGGCTAACCTTCGATCAAGGTGCGAACAACTCTTTCTACTTCGCCGAGGAGATTCTCTCCACGTTGTCCAGTAAGCAGGAGATCCGGGTCTCAGACCGTGCGACGATCTTCAATCTCATGATCGGGCTCCAGGGCTACACGATCTCGACGGGCATCATCAGCGGGCAGCTCGACCCGGAGATCGTCGCCATCCCGCTCGACGTTGACGAAAGCATCGAGATCGGCTGGATCGGCCACGCCGCGATTCCGCTTACCGACCAGGCGCAGCGCTACCTCAGGGAATTGCGGGCCGTCGTCGCTGAGTTCGGCGTAGCGCTGCTCGACTGACTGCAGTTAAGCGGGCGGTCTTTACCCCTTCGGTGATAGGACGTGTTTATTGCAGCCGTGCGGGTTGCTGGTATCGCATACGCCCGCCGCCGTCATTGGCATGGCCGGGGCGAAGGCCGGCGAGGAAACCGGCCTGTCACGATCGCTACCGGGTTATCACTCATGTCGTCCCATTCTTTCTGTCTGCCGGATCGGAGGGCTGGTCACTTGCCGCGAGGGAAGCGCGTGTCAGCCTGCGTGATCCGGACAGTTTCCCGTTTACACATGGATACGCACGCAGCATGAAGGGGCGTGGTTGGGGATGCGTAGGGCGTGATCGTACGCCCTACGCATCCCCAAGTTGTGGTGATTGCGTTAGCCGTTGATGACCTGGGGTATGCCGAGGGCCTTGAGGCCTTCAACACCAAATTCGAGGCCGTAGCCGGACTGCTTGGCGCCACCAAAGGGGATACGGGGGTCTACGGTGCCATGCTTGTTGATCCATACCGTGCCCGCTTCGATCCTGCTGGCTACCTTGCGGGCGGCTTCGAGGTCGCTGGACCAGACGGACGCGCCAAGCCCTACATCAAGTCCGTTGGCTTTTTCGATTGCTTCATCGACGGTGCTGTACTTGATGATCGGCAGGGCGGGGCCGAACTGTTCTTCTGCCACGAGCGGGTTGTCGTTGTCGATGTCGGCGACCAAGGTGGTGGGGTAGAAGTAGCCGGGCTGGTTGGTGTCCGGATTTCCGCCGAGCAGCACCCGGGCGCCTGACGCCTTGGCAGAGTTCACCAGGTCCGTCACGATGTCGTACTGGGACTTGTTCTGCAGCGGGCCCAGGACGTTGCTCTCATCCAGGCCGTTGCCCATCGGCATGGCGGCTGCGACCTTGGTGAGCTCTTCGCACACGGCGTCGTAGATGTCTTCGTGGACATAGAGCCGCTTGAGCGCGGCGCAGGTCTGGCCGGTGTTGATGAAGGCGCCCCAGAAAATGCCTTCAGCGATGGCCTTCGGGTAGGCGTCGGGCAGGACGATGCCGGCGTCGTTGCCGCCCAGTTCCAGGGTGAGGCGCTTGACGGTGTCTGCCGAGGATTTGATGATGGCACGGCCGGCCGCGGTGGAACCGGTGAACATGATCTTCCCGATAGCGGGATGCTCCGTCAGGCGGGCGCCAACTTCACGGCCGCAAGATACCACGGAGAGGATGCCCTCGGGCAGCGCTTCGTTGATGACTTTTACCAGGGCAAGGACAGACAGGGGAGTGTTGCCCGAAGGCTTGACCACGGCAGCGTTGCCCATCCGCAAGGCCGGCGCGAACTGCCACACCGCGATCATCATTGGCCAGTTCCATGGACCGATCGCTGCAACGACCCCGATGGGCTTGTAGTGCAGTTCAGCGCGGGTCTCACCGTCGTCCACCACGGTCTCAGGCTTGAGTGGGATGGTTGCAGCGGCGCGGAGCCAGGCGGCGCAGGCGCCGACTTCGAACCGGGCGTTGGGCCCGTTGAGCGGCTTTCCCTGCTCGCGGGAGAGGAGGTGGGCGAGTTCCTCTGCGGAGCGTTCAATGGCGTCTGCGGCCTTGAGGAGAGCCTCCGAACGTCCCTCGTGCCCCAGCGCCGCCCACGCCGGCTGAGCTGCCTGGGCTGCCGCGACTGTCCGCTCGAGAAATTCGAGGTCATGGACCGGCGCCTCACCGACGGGTTCGCCCGTGGCGGGGTCCAGCATTGTCCTGGTCTGGCCGGAGTACCGGGTGATCTGGTCAAGCAGTGATTCGTTGGTCTTCAATTTCGCTTCTCCTCTTCGAGCGTTGTGAGGTGGGTTTGAACTGCTTGGGCTGGCACGATGGAAAACCGTCAGCGGAATTCGAGTGCCGCCGAAGCTGTCCTGTGCCTGCTGGATGCACCTGCGGACATCCACTTCATCCGTAACATCCGCTTGGACGAAATCGACGGCATGGTCTTTCGCCCGGAAGTCATCTGCGATCAGCTGCCCGCCGCTGACAAGAACGACGCGGTCACGTAAACGCATATCCATGACTACTCTTGGTCAAGTCAGTAACAGACAAGAAAGAGAACGAGGCGCCCGAATCGGTCGATTGCTTCATGAACCGTTGGGGGATGCCCGAGGTGTTCCCGGACATCCCCGCAACTGGGCTAGTGCTTGTGGAAGTCCTGCGGGTAGTCAGTGGTGTTCAGAACGCTGAGCCGGGAGTTGAAGGGCAGGATGACGGGTTCGTTGGCGGGGTCGTCCCAGCCGAACATGCGTCCAATGGAGCGCTGTTCGCGAAGATCGACCAGCAGGACCGCTTCGACGCACATGACTTTTTCGGTCCAGAAGAAGATAAAGAGGTCTTCTGCTACTTCCCAGGTCATGCAGCGGTCGGTGTCTGCAAGTCCTGCCTCGCCGCCGCGGATGCAGTTCCAGGTGAAGGTGCCGGGGTTGAGGTAGATGTGTTCGTAGGTTTCGACGTCGCTGTAGCGGTAGAAGATCCGTTTGCCGACGAGGCCGGATGAGCGCTCGTGCAGGACTGCCGCGCCCTCGGTGTTTACCTGGCTGAAGTCGGTCGTGCTGCGCGTCTTGCCGTCTACGAGGACGAAACGTGACACGCCGGAAGTGGCAGCACCGGTGTTGCGGTCCCAGATGATGGTGACGTTCTCGGCCTCGAGCCCTTCGCCGCGGACGAAGTCGATGATGAAGATGCCCGGGCGGGCTTCGATGGCCTTGTAGTTGGCTGCTCCGCTGGATTTGTCCTGGTTGATTTCTGAAGTCCAGGTGACCGAGGAGTCGGTGTCGAAGGTGTACTCCTCGCGGACGCCGTCTTCGGCCGGGATGCTTAGCACATTGCCTGCGAGGGCAGGGGAGGCCGGCAGGGTCTGATCGCCGAAGCCTTCCAGCATGGCGGACACAGGAGGCCACTGATCTTCGGGGATGTAGTCCTGAATGTCAGCTGAGGTCATGGTTTGTTCCTTATTGTTTTCCATTGGTTTGGACTGGTGGGGTAGTTGGTCTGTGGCTTAGCCGATGACGGCGGCGAAGTTGATCGAGGGTTTTTGGGCGCCGCGTGCGATTCCTGCGATGAAGAACAGGGGTATGCCGAGCAGGAGCCAGCGCGCGATTCCGCCTGCACCGCCGAGGAGTGCGTCGTAATTGTCCAGAGTGAGGTATCCGATGACGATGAAGGCCAGGAACGACAGGGACGGCGCGATGACGGTGACCCACAGGTTGTCGCGCATACCGTTCCGGGCGAAGAAGACGACGATCGCCGCGGAGGTGACCAGCAGGATGGTGATGAAGCCTGCCGTTCCCAGGGCCACGAACCAGGCAAATACCGTCGTGATGGGGTCGGCTCCTGCGAGGAGGAAGATGCTGATGATTGCCAAAACAACTAGCCCGTTGATGAGGCCGGCCACGTGCGGGGCGCCGGTCTTTGACACAGAAGAAAGTTTCGCCGGCAGGGCTCCGGCCCGGCCGAGTGAGAACAGGTAGCGGGAGAACATGTTGGACAGGCCCAGGAGCATGGCCAGGAAGCTGGTGACGACCAGAATCTGCATGGTCATGTTCAGCCAGTAGCCTGCGCTGGCATCGGCGAGCTCGAAGATCATGCCGGCGGGATTTTCCGTGGCGACAGTCTGAATGTTGTCAATGCCAATAGCGCCACTGATTGCCCATGTAGAGAGGGTGTAGAAGATGCCGATGAATGCGATAACGAAGTAGGCGGCACGCGGGATGGTGCGTCGGGGGTTTTTTGCTTCTTCAGCGAAGACGACGGTTGCCTCGAAGCTGGTAAAGCATGCAAAGGCGAACAGCAGGGAGATGCCCAGGCCCGGGCCGAAGATGTTGGATCCGGTGAAGCCTTCAAAGGTGAAGATCCCGAACCCCTTTTGGACGATGAGGGACACCACGAGGGCAGCTACGGCAAAGGCTTCGCCGAGGATGAGAATCCCGAGGACCTTCAGGCTGGCATCCACGCCACGCATGGTGAGGCCCGTGGTCACCGCGAGAAGTGCTGCGATCCAGAAGTAAACGGGCAGGCTGATACCGCTGAGTGTCTCAATCAGCAGCTGCGCGAAGACACCGAACTGCGACCACAGCCCGATCTGGAGACTCAGATACGTCAGGATGGCGATGCCTGCACCGCCGGTAGCCCACTTGGTTCCAAGACCCTTGGCCATGTAGGCCACAAAGCCGCCGGCGTTGGTAATGTGCTGGCTCATCCGCAGGTAGCCCACGGAAAAAAGAGCCACCAGCAACGCCGCAATCACATATATGACAGGTGTTCCAGGGCCGCTGGCCGAGAAGAGAACCGGACTGGCCCCCACGACTGCTGCCATCGGAGCAGCTGCGGCGATAGCAAAAAAGGCAATGGCAATGACACCGAGCTTGTTTGCCCTCAGCCGTACCGGGGCCGCGGAAGCCCCGCGCTCTTCCAATCCAATGTTCGTCGACGATTCGACGGATTCTTGATTCATGGGATGGCTCTTTCGAAGAATGCACGGCCGCGGCCGTTATGGAAAGTATTTAGAGGCTTCCGCGCGCCGATGCGCGGTACCGGGAGGGAGTTGATCCGTTGAGTCAGCGTTAGGGGAGGCGTGATGCCTGCCACAAACAAAACTATACGGATGTTTAGTTTGCTGCGTCAAGGGTGATTCATCCGCAACTTTGCGCCGCTAAAATCGGTGGTATGACCGGCGAAGCACGACGACTGCCTTATGGCGATGGGCGAGACGCACTCCACGCTGCCGTCGTGGACGTGGTCGCCGAAAAGGGCCTGCGTGGTGTTACGTACCGTTCCGTAGCGGCGCGGGCGGGAGTGAACCACACCCTGATTAATCACCATTTCGGATCCCTCGACGCGTTACTCGTCGCAACAATGGAGTGGTCGGTCAAACGCTCCATCAGCGAGACTGGGCTGGAGCACGTTGCAGATTTTGACCAAGACTTCGTGGATGCCCTCATGGCCACCCACACGTCAGAACCGGCGCTGCTCCTGTTCCAATTCGAGATGCTTCTCGAAGCGCGGAGGAAACCCGAGATCCACTCCATCGTCCAAGGCCTCTACAACAGCTACGTTCAGACGGTCGAAACTGCACTCCGGCAACGCGGCTACCACCTGGAACGTGAAGCGGCCCTTGCTGTTTTCGCCGCGTTGGACGGGCTCATGCTTCAGTACCTTACGTTGGGAGATGCCACAAAAATTCGCGCGGCAGTCTTGCAAGTCGGGCGACTCTTGGCAGCGTCAGAGAAACAATCGCCGGCCAGATCAGAAGCAATCAATTAGAACCCCTAAGCCCGCTCCGCCAACCAAAAGTGAGGCAGAGCCCGCGTTCCTCCACGAGGCGGAGGGCGCCCCGGTCAAAACTCTGGATGGAGACACGGTGCTCCAGGCATCTTGGCACCAGGGATGCCTGCTGACCGGGGTAGTTGGCCAAGGTCTGGGAGCCGCAGTCCAGGCTGCGGACCCGGTCGAACGAGAGGTCCTTGATGTACTTGCCGACATAGGGGGAGCGGAAGCTCTCCTGCCGTAACGGGGGCGGTGTCCCTGCTCCTGAGCCCGCTGATCTCTCGACTACGGGCAGTGGTACTACGTCTACCTCAACAAGAACAGCTACCGGCTCGGCTGGATCTTCCCCACCACCGACAACACCGTGTAGTTCATCCTGCCCGCCGACGTCCAGAACGGCCGCGACGACGTGGTGGTCCTGGACAAGGACGGCAAGCAGGTCTCCTTCCACCGGCTCCAGGTGACCCCGAAGGGTTAGCCAGCAGCCCTAAGTGCAGAACTGAGGCAAACGGCCCCGTCGGATGAACCCGTCGGGGCCGTTTGCCGTGCCGTCGGCGGTCAGGCTCCCGCCGGCACCGGTGCCGTGAGCCTGCCGTCCCGCATGGTGGCCACCACGTCCGTCAGCGGCAGGAATTCGGTGTCGTGCGTGACCATCACCGTGGCGACGGCAAACTCCGTGGTCACCTGCCGGAGCAGCCGGACGATCTTTTCGCTGCGCTCGTGGTCCAGCGCCGCCGTCGGCTCATCCACCAGCAGCACCTTTGGGCTGCCCATGAGGGCGCGGGCGATGTTGACGCGCTGCCGCTGCCCGCCGGAGAGCTGGTGCGGCAGCTTGCCGGCTGCGGTGGACAGCCCGACGACGTCGAGCAGTCCGGCGGCACGTTCCCGGGCCGCCCTGGCCGGCTTCCCGCGCAGGTGGTCGCTGATGATGAGCTGCTCGGCCGCGGCCAGGGACGGGAGCAGGTTGGGCTGCTGGAAGATGATGCCCACCTTGCTGCGGCGCAGCGCGGCAAGGTCCTTGTCCTTCAGGTCCTTGGTGTCCGTGCCGTCGATCAGGACCTGCCCGCCGGTGGGGCGGACCAGGGTGGCGGCAACAGCCAGGAGGCTGGACTTCCCGGAGCCGGACGGGCCCACGAGGGACATCATCTGGCCCGCGTGGGCGGTGAGGCTGACCCGGTCCAGGGCGGTGGCGGTGCCGCCGCCGTCCGGGTAGTCGAGGGTGACATTGACCAGGCTGAGGGGCGCGGTGGAGGACATGGAGGATTCCTTGCAAAGATTGGGAGACGTATCAGTTGCCGCCGAGGGCCAGGAGCGGGTCCACCCTGGCGGCGCGGCGGACAGCCAGTGCGGCACCGGCCAGGCCTAGGGCAACGATCCCGACGGCGGGAAGCACCGTGGTGCCCACGGTCAGCTGGAACGGGGCAGCCTGGGCGGCGAACCCGCCCGCGGCCACACCCACAATGCCGCCGGCAGCGGCACCCGCCACCAGCACTACCGCGGCCTGGGCGATGGCGTCGCGGAGCACATAGGAGCCGGGTGCGCCCAGGGCTTTGAGGACCGCGATGTCGCGGGTCCGCTGGATGGTCCACACGGTCAGGAAGGCGACGATCACCAGCGCGGCGATGCCGTAGAGGAAGCCCTGCATGAGGGTCAGGGAGCCGTTCTCGCTCTTGAAGGAGCCGAGCGCCTGGAAGGATCCGGTGCGGGATTCGCTGACAGTATGCGCTGCTGCGTCGGCGGCAGCTTGGTCCACGCCAGTCCCGTTCCCGTCAGCGCCGTCCGTGAAGGTGACTGCGACGACGGTGGCCAGCTGGCCGGCGTCGGACACGTGCGCCACCTGTGACCACGCGGGCAGGGCCGTCCACACCACGCTGGTGTGTGAGTACCACTGGTCCGGCACCACGGCAGCGACGGAGAGGTCCACTCCGCCCACGCTGACGGTGCTGCCTTGGCTTACGGCAAGGGATTCGGCCACCGACGAGCCCAGCACCGCGGTACCGGCAGCCACGTCCACCGGGGCCAGTGGGCTGCCGGCGGGGACGCCGAACACGGCCACGTTGGCGGTGCCGCTGCCATCGCCTGTCTGCAGCTGGGTCTGGGTGATGCCCAGCGGCTCGGCCGAGCGGACGCCCGGCCGGTTCCGCCAGCTGTCCACCTGCGCGGCGGTGACCGAACTCTCGGTGTAGGAGGCCTTGGGGGTGCCGGAACCGGGAGCACCGAACGCCACCAGGTCCACGGGCCTTGCCGCTGCCGCCCCCAGCTGTCCGATCGCGGAGGTGGACTGCTCGGCCAGTCCCGCCGTGAGGCCTGTCAACATGACCAGCAGCAGGGTGATCAGGGCTACGACGCCGCCCATCATGGCGAACCGGCCTTTGGCAAAGCGGATATCGCGGAGTGCCAGGAACACGTTTCTTCTTCTCTCAGCAGTGGTGGTTTTCTTGTCCTTCCACTCTTCCGGCGGCGTCCCGCGCGGGCATCGCGGGGATGGTTGATCTGCCGGGGACAGGGGGTTGATCCCGGAGTCAACCATTCGGTTGATGGCCTGCCCGCCGTCCCGGCATAAGCTGGGGAAATGCCTGCCACGCCACTGCCCCCTGCACTGGATCAGGCCGGCGGCGTACCCGGGCGGGGACCCCTGGACGCCCTGGAAAATGCGTCGTCAGCGGCCATCCTCCGCGTCCTGCGGGTCACCCTGCATACCGGCTTCGCCGTCCTGCTGGGCGTGGCGCTGGCACGGATGCTGATGGCCGGCGGTGCGCTGCGCTGGGTGTGGGCCTGCGCCGCCGTCGTCCTTGCCGTCGTCTACCTGGCCGGAACCGTCCTGGAGAAGCGGCATGCGGAGGGCCGGACCGGCGCGGACCCCCGCCGCTACGCCCTCCTGTGGCTGGGACTGGTGACCGCGCTCTGGGCAGTCCTGCTGGCGGGAAGCGCCGATTTCGCCTGGCTGGCCTTCCCCCTGTTCTTCCTGCACCTGCACCTGCTCCCGCGCCGTGCCGCGCTGGGTGCCATTGCGCTGATGACCGCGGCGGTGATCCTCTCGCAGTGGGCGGCCGGCGGCACGCCCGCGCCGCACGTGGCCGCCGTGGTGGGGCCGGTGCTGGGGGCCCTGTTCTCCGTGATCACCGGCCTGGCCTACGCTGCCCTCTACCGCGAGGCACGGAACCAGCGGCTCGCGGCCGATGAGCTGCGCCGCACCCGCGAGGAACTGGCCAGGTCGCAGCACCAGGCCGGGATGCTGGCCGAGCGGGAGCGGCTGGCCCGGGAAATCCACGACACCCTGGCCCAGGGGCTGTCCAGCATCGTGCTGCTGGGCCGGGCTGCGGAACAGTCGCTGTCCGGGGGCGACGCAGCGGCGGCCGCCTCGCAGCTGGATCTCATGCAGCGGACCGCGGCGGATAACCTGGCGGAGGCCCGGAGTTTTGTCCGCGGCCTGTCCTCCCCGCAGCTGGAGGGGCGCTCCCTGGTGGATGCGCTGAACCGGCTCTGCGCGGCCACCGAGACGCAGGCCGCGGCAGCCGGGCTGCCGCTGCGCTGCCGGCTGGAGGTGGACGGCGATCCCGCCGACCTGCCCCAGCCGGTCCGCGTCACCCTGCTGCGCGCGGCCCAGGCTAGCCTTGCCAACGTCCGGGAACATGCGGACGCCGGCACCGCCGTCGTGACCCTGGCGTTCCTGGGCAGCGAGGTGACCATGGACATTTACGACGACGGCACGGGCTTCGCTCCGGGAGCTGCGGCGGGTGCCGCACGGCACGACGGCAGCGGCTTCGGGCTGCGCTCGCTGCGGGAGCGCGTGGCCGCGCTGAACGGATAGCTCGAGCTGGAATCGGCGCCGGGCGAGGGCACCGTGGTGGCCATCCGGCTGCCGGTGGAGGGACAGTGACCGGGGGAGCAGCGGACTTCGACGCAGCGGCCGGGGAGGCAGCCGCCGGGGTCCGTGTCCTGCTGGTGGACGACCACCCGGTGGTCAGGGCGGGACTGCGCGCCATGCTGGCCGGGTTCGACGGGATCTCCATCGCCGCGGAAGCCCCGGACGGCAGGGCGGCGCTGCACGAACTGGCCCGGCTGACGGCGCTGGGGGAACCGCCCGCCGTCGTCCTGATGGACCTGCAGATGGGCGGCGGGATGGACGGTGTGGCCGCCACCGCCGAGATTCGAAAACTGCCCGCGCCGCCGCCGGTGCTGATCCTCACCACCTATGACACGGATGCGGACATCCTCGCGGCCGTGGAGGCCGGGGCCAGCGGCTACATGCTGAAGGATGCCCCGCCGGAACAGCTGCGGCAGGCCGTCCTGCAGGCCGCAGCCGGCGGCACTGCCCTGGCGCCGCGGGCGGCCGCGCTGCTGATGGACCGGATCAGCAACCCCGGCACGTCGCTGACCCCGCGGGAGGTGCAGCTGCTGGAATTGCTGGCCACGGGCCTGTCCAACCGGGCCATCGCCAAGCAGGTCTTCATTTCGGAAGCCACCGTGAAAACCCACCTGGTGCACATTTACGGCAAGCTCGGCGTGGACAACCGCACCGCGGCCATCGCCGCAGCTACACAGCGAAGAATTATTCGTCACCCACGGACCTAACCCACCAATCTCCAACGCCACCGACGCTGCCTACCGGGGTTGTTGTTTTCGGGAGTGAGTCGCCGGACTGGTCCGAAGGGTTTGTTCTGGCGCCAGGATGAGTGAGCAACCACCAGGTTTTCGAACCGCCGTTTGTCTCAGACTTCAGTGGTCAAAACCAAGCGTCGTGTCACCGCCGCCGCTCCACAGCGGACTCGATCTCGTCGACGGCGGTCCTTACGCCGGTTTCCTGGCCCAGCAGGGCTCCCAATTCCCGTGCCCGTGTGATCATGTCTGCGTCGCTGAGTGCCTGTTCAAGTGCGCCGGCCAGGTTCGCTGCGGTGAGCCTGCGCCGCGGGATGGGTTTTGGCGCGACGCCGAGCCGGTGGGCCCGCTGCGCCCAGAACGGCTGGTCAGCGCCGAACGGGACGATCACCGTGGGGACACCAGCCCCGATCGCTGCGCCCGTGGTACCGGCCCCGCCGTGGTGCACGTTCGCGGACATCCGGGGGAATAGCCAGTCATGAGGGACAGATGGTGTTGAGAACACACGCTCGTCCTGGTCAATGCCGCCCGCGAGAGCGCCCCAGCCCGTAAGCAGCACCGCTCGCACCCCGACGCGGCGGACAGCCTCGTCAACGATTCGACGCAAGGCTGGTCCGTCGTCGGTCTGCATACTGCCGAATCCGATGCTCACGACCGGGCCCGGAGCGTCGAGGAACTCCGACAGCAACGGATCGGGCACGGAGCCGTTGCTGCTCAGGGTCCAATACCCCGTCGCCAGTCGGCGGGTGTGTGCATCGGACCGGACGGGGACCACTGCACTGCTGAACCCGTACAGGATCTCCGGCAGGACGACCTCAGGCGAGCCCTTGACGCCGAGAGCGGTGCGGGCAACGCGCTCCGGCGTTCGAAGGAGCAGCCGCGTCCCGGCGGCAGTGATACTGTGCGACACTCGGCGGCCGATCGGACCCCGGCGGTCCAATCCCGGGGCGAGAGGACCGGGATACTCGGTACTGGGTGCTTCCAGTGGCTGCAGGTGCGCGCGCAGCACAGCGGCTCCGGTAGCAGCCGCGACGGGCCGAGCCAGACCCATCCCGCCGATGCCGGACACGATCACATGCGACCCCCGGGCAAGCTCCGCGGTGTCAAGAGCCCAGTCCTGCGCCAGCACACTCACAAGCCGGCCCATTTCGTGTATGGACACCCGGCCGCCCACTGCTGTGATGGCCTCCCTATCGGCGCCCCGCAGGGGTGTGAACCGTACACCGGCCGCGACGAACTGGACCTGGTAATCCGCAGGTGCGGCGGCGTTCACCCGGTGCCCACGCGAAGCTGCTTCGCGAGCGAGAGCGATATAGGGCTCGACCCCGCCACGAGTGTCGTTAGCAATGAAGGTGATGTCCATGCCGTACACGATATGTTGAGTGTCCCATCTCATGGTGTTGAAGTTGCTGGAGGAATGAAACCCGCAACGGCAGCTCTCCCGGCCGGGTTCGGTTGCTCGAAGTGATAGAGCCTATGGACGTTCATGCTCAGGTGCAGTACATTGGGATTCGAAATCTTGTTAGCGCTAACACTAAGGGTCTTTTGTGAATGCTCCCGGCGCCGCCAGCGCGGCCGAAGCCATCCTTTCCGGACGAGGTCGCCTGGGAATTGAACTCGGCTCCACCCGCATCAAAGCCTGCCTCATCGGCGATGATCCCCGAACCGTGCTTGCGCTCGGGAGTTTTACCTGGGAGAACGCCTTTGACAATGGCTTCTGGACGTACTCGCTGGAGAGCATCTGGTCGGGGGTTCAGGCCGCCTACGCTGGTCTTTTGGCCGACGCGGAGCGCAGGTATGGAGTGCGTCCCACCGCTCTGCGTTCAATCGGTGTCTCGGCGATGATGCATGGCTATCTTGCCTTCGACAGCGATGGCGAATTGCTCGTGCCCTTCCGGACGTGGCGGAACACAACCACGGGCGCGGCAGCCCATGAACTCACCGAGCTTTTCGGGATGAACATTCCCCTGCGATGGTCCGTAGCGCACCTCCATCAGGCTGTCCTCGACCAGGAACCCCACGTACCGGAGATCGACTTCATGACCACGCTCGCGGGCTATGTCCACTGGCGGCTGACCGGCCGGAAAGTCCTCGGCGTTGGTGATGCCTCGGGCATGTTTCCCATCGACACCTCAACGCACACCTACGATGCCGGGTTGCTGAAGCGATACGGCGCCCTCGTTGCCGAGACCGCTCCAGGACTGGAAGTTGGAGGACTGCTACCTGAAGTCCTTGTTGCGGGTGACAAGGCTGGATCGTTGACTGAAGCCGGCGCCTTACTGCTCGACCCGACTGGGGCGTTGCGGCCGGGAGCTGTTTTCTGTCCGCCGGAAGGCGATGCGGGAACGGGCATGGTTGCAACCTGCTCCGTAGCGCCACGCACAGGGAATGTCAGTGCCGGGACCAGTATTTTCGCGATGGTCGTGCTTGAGCGTCCGCTCGCGGGGCTGCATCATGAAATCGACATAGTCACTACCCCTGCCGGCGCTCCCGTAGCCATGGTGCACTGCAACAACGGCGCCAGCGAGCTTGCCGCGTGGGTCCAACTCTTCACCCGCTTTGCTGCGGCGGCAGGGGTCTCCATCGACTCGGATGCCGCGTTTACGGCGCTCCTGCATGAAGCTCTCGCGGGGGAAGCAGATGCTGGCGGCGTGCTCGCTTACAACCACCTTGCGGGCGAGCCCGTTGCAGGCCTCAGTGAGGGGCGCCCCCTTGTTGTCCGTACGCCGGACAGCGCGTTCACTCTCGCCAACTTCATGCGGGCCCAGCTCTATGGAGTATTCGCCACCCTGGTTCTCGGCATGCGCGTGCTCAGTGCCGAAAATGTGGCAATCGACCGGATGTTCGCCCACGGCGGGGTGTTCCGCACCGCCGGGATAGCCCAGCGATTCCTTGCCGGTGCGCTGGCCGCTCCCGTTTCGGTGGCGGAGTCCGCATCCGAGGGTGGGGCGTGGGGGATTGCCGTACTGTCCGCCTTCGTTACGGACTCCTCCGACGACCTCGATGAATACCTTCGGAACACCGTCTTCGGCGGGGCAGCATTTGAAACCACCAATCCGGACCCGGTCGACGTCGCCGGCTTCACCACGTACCTGGACCGCTACAGCGCCGCAATCGCCGTCCAGCGTGCCGCCGTCGATACCCTCACCCTTAAAGGATCACCCCGATGACTACTGCAAAAGAGAACCTGCCCGTCATGACCATTCCAGCCAACGTCGCAGAAGCCATCGACCGGGTTCGCGTGGAAGTCTGCACGCTGCACGCGGAACTTGTCCGTTACAACCTCGTCGTATGGACCGGCGGCAACGTCTCGGGCCGCGTGCCGGGCACCAACTACTTCGTGATCAAACCCAGCGGGGTGATGTACGACGACCTGGCGCCTGAGAACATGATCCTCTGCACCCTTGATGGCAAGGTGGTCCCGGGATCCTTGGGTTCAGAAAGAGCACCCTCAAGTGACACCGCGGCCCACGCCTACGTTTACCGGCACATGCCCGAAGTCGGGGGAGTGGTCCACACCCACTCGCCCTACGCCGTGGCCTGGGCTGCGCATGGCGAGCCCATACCGTGCGTGACCACTGCCATGGCTGACGAATTCGGCGGTGAAATCCCAGTAGGCCCCTTCGCCATCATCGGTGATGATTCAATTGGACGCGGCATCGTGGAGACCCTTGCCGGGCATCGCTCACGCGCTGTACTGATGAAGAGCCATGGCCCGTTCACAATCGGCAAGGACGCCCGTGACGCAGTCAAAGCAGCAGTGATGGTCGAAGACGTCGCCCGCTCCGTGCTGTTCTCCCGTCAACTGGGAAACCCCCACCCCATTGCTCCGGAAGCAATCGATTCACTTTTCGACCGCTATCAGAACGTCTACGGGCAAGATCCGGCGGGAGCCCTGAACTGACAAATTGTTAGCGTTCACGCTGCATACGACCTATCTGTTCCTGCCGGCCGCCGGACTTCCGTAGTCCGACCCGCGGCTGCATCCCCAACCCCTTTCCCAGGAGAACCCATGAGTACCACTGCATCCACTTCCCTCGACGGCTACGAGGTCTGGTTCCTCACCGGCAGCCAGCACCTGTACGGCGAGGACGTGCTCAAGCAGGTCGCCGCGCAGTCGCAGGAGATCGCCGAGCGGCTTAACGCCTCGAGCGACATTCCGGTGCGGCTGGTGTGGAAGCCGGTCCTGACCGATTCCGACGCCATCCGCCGGACCGCGCTGGAGGCCAACTCCAATGATTCGGTCATCGGCGTCACTGCCTGGATGCACACCTTCAGCCCGGCCAAGATGTGGATCTCCGGCCTGGATCTCCTCCGCAAACCGCTGCTGCACCTGCACACCCAGGCCAACCGCGACCTGCCCTGGGCGGACATCGACTTCGACTTCATGAACCTCAACCAGGCCGCGCACGGCGACCGCGAGTTCGGGTACATCCAGTCCCGCCTGGGTATCGCCCGGAAGACCGTCGTCGGGCACGTCTCCAACCCTGACGTGGCGCGGCAGGTGGGCGCCTGGCAGCGCGCGGCCGCCGGCTGGGCGGCCGTCCGAACCCTGAAGCTGACCCGCTTCGGCGACAACATGCGCAACGTCGCCGTCACCGAAGGCGACAAGACCGAGGCCGAGCTGCGCTTCGGCGTCGCAGTTAACACCTGGTCCGTCAACGAACTCGCCGACGCCGTCCACGGCGCTGCAGAGTCCGACGTCGACGCCCTGGTTGCCGAGTATGAGGACCTTTACGACGTGGTGCCGGAGCTCCGCGCAGGCGCGGCCCGGCATGATTCGCTGCGGTACAGCGCCCGGATCGAACTCGGCCTGCGCAGCTTCCTTGAAGCCAACGGCTCGGCCGCGTTCACCACCTCGTTCGAGGACCTGGGCGCGCTCCGCCAGCTCCCGGGCCTGGCCGTCCAGCGGCTGATGGCCGCCGGCTACGGCTTCGGCGCGGAGGGCGACTGGAAGACCGCCATCCTGGTCCGTGCCGCCAAAGTCATGGGCGCCGGACTTCCCGGCGGCGCCTCCCTGATGGAGGACTACACCTACCACCTGGAACCCGGGTCCGAGAAGATCCTCGGCGCCCACATGCTCGAGGTCTGCCCCTCCCTCACGGCGACCAAGCCGCGGCTGGAAATCCACCCGCTCGGCATCGGCGGCAAGGAAGACCCCGTACGCCTGGTGTTCGACGCCGATGCCTCCCCGGGTGTCGTCGTCGCCCTGTCGGACATGCGGGACCGTTTCCGCCTCGTGGCCAACGCCGTCGACGTCGTCCCCCTGGACCAGCCGCTGCCCAACCTGCCCGTCGCCCGCGCCCTGTGGCAGCCCAAGCCGGACTTCGCCACGTCCGCCGCCGCCTGGCTCACCGCCGGCGCCGCACACCACACCGTGCTGTCCACCCAGGTGGGCATGGACGTGTTCGAGGACTTCGCCGAGATCGCCAAAACCGAGCTGCTCACCATCGACGAAAGCACCACCATCCGCCAGTTCAAGAAGGACCTGAACTGGAACGCCGCCTACTACAAACTGGCCGGCGGCCTGTGAGTGCGCATGGGACTGTAACTGAGTACAGAATCCGGGCGGGGGAGTACACCGCCACCGTCTCTGCGCTGGCTGGCGCCCTGCGTGAGCTGCGCTTCCGGGAACGGGACCTGATCGTCCCGTTCCCGGAGGGCGGACTGATCCCGGACTACCGGGGCATCGTCGCGGCACCCTGGCCCAACCGCATCCCCGACGGCCGGTACACCTTCGACGGCTCCGAGTACGAGGTTACGGTCAACGAAACCGACCGGCATTGCGCCCTCCACGGACTCGTGTTCCCGCTGGAGTGGTCGCTTGAGGCGCATGACGAGTCGTCCGTGACGCTTTCCTGCTCTCCAAAGCCGACGGCGGGATACCCGCACGCGCTGCGTATCGCCGTCGAGTATCGCCTCGCGAAGGACGGCCTGTACAGCACCGTGACCGCTGAGAACCTCGGCGGCAGCACGGCGCCCTATGGCGTCTGCCCCCACCCGTACCTGGTGGCGGGCCCGTCACCGCTGGATCAGTGGACCCTTCAAATTCCCGCGAGCAGCTTCCTGGAGGTCACCCCGGACCGCCTGCTGCCGAAGGAAACGCGCACCGTGGCGGGCCATGAGTTTGATTTCCGCTCAGCACGGCCCATCGGCGCCACGGAAATTGACCACGCCTTCACGGATCTGGCGTTCGACGACGGAGGGCAGGCCCGTGTGCTGCTCGGGGACCCAAGCGGAACCGGTGTCGGCATGGCCTGGGACCGGACCTGCCCCTGGCTCCAGATCCACACCGCGGACAAGCAGCCGCCTCACCCCAACCGGCTGGGCCTCGCGGTGGAGCCGATGACCTGCCCGCCTGACGCATTCAACAGCGGGCAGGACCTCATCCGGCTGGCCCCCGGCGCCAAACACCAGGCCGGATGGAGCATCTTCGCTCTGTAGGAATGCTGTGTCTCGGCGCTTCAGGTTCGTGCCGTAGCTTCTGGTTTTGGTCAGCTCGGAACTCTGATGGGCCGATTTCTTTAGCCGACGCAGCCGCTGGGCGGCTGTTTGACTGCCTGCAGAGGCTATCTTCGGTTGTGCACCATCCGTTCCGGACGCGGCCGGCACCCGGCAACGGGTGCCGGCCACTGTCCTGCGGACCCGCGTCCTATCAAGTCCCTCTGATACCCAAGCCAGTGTTCTTGACGCTGCGGAGTAGGCCCATCCTTACAGCCCTCGGCCAGTCAATGACTAGGCCCAGGACTGGTCCCGGTCGAGGCATGCCGCGCCGTTGTAAGCTACGTGAATTGAGCTGACCCTGTTTTTCATCGCGCCCAGGTTGAGACGCTCCCCCGGTTGGATGTACCAGGCGTAGCCTTCGCAGCCGGGGTTGTCGTAGATCATGATGTACGCGTACGTATTGTTGATCAGGGATGCGGCGTTGTTGTTGACCTGGACGCCCCATCCGTTCCGTCCGACGGGGCCGTCGGTGAAGAGTTCGTTGCCCATGGTGGCGTCGTAGGCGGACGAACCAATATCGTCCGGGCCACCCAGCAGAGGCGCCGTCCTCATTCTCTGGCATCGGTGTCTTGCGGGCCATGGGGACACCTGCCCTAATCCCGGGGGCCGGGCCGAGCCCCCAGCCCTTGTCGGCCCTTTGATCCTGTGGCGGAACCGGAAGGACCGGTGGATTCACTGGGCGCGGCCGGGTCACGAAAAAACCGCCGGGGACCGGCGGGCCGGATTCCGGGGGCAGCGGCGGCAGCGGGGCCAGCACCGTTGGGCTCGCGGGCTTGCAGTCGGTAGGGTCTTGGCCGGAGGCGAAAGCAAGGCGCCCCGGGAGCGTGTGCTTCCCGAGGCGCCTACGGTTCCGGGCCAAGGGCCACGGCGCCGGCTGTCTGCAGAAGTTCCTACTTCGTCTGCCCTTCCTTGGCGAGGATGTAGTTGTAGACAACTTCCTCGCCGTCGCCGCCGTCGGTGCGGGGACGGGGATCGAGCATCAGTTCGGGCTTGACTGCCGACGCGATGTCGTCGGCGTTGTGCGGGTCGCCCGGGAAGTAGAGCTGCTGGGTGACGGGCTGGTAGCCCGGAGCCGAGACCTTAATGTGGATGTGCGCAGGGCGCCAGGCATGCCACCCTGCTGCCTCGATGAGCTGGCCGCAGGCCCCATCCGTGGGAATCTGGTATGGCGCGGGGCGCATCGTGTTGATCTCGAAGCGGCCCCGGTCGTCAGCCTTGACCGTGGCGCGGAAGAGCCACTCGGGCAGGCCCGGCGCATACTGCGAGTAGAAGCCGGCGGCGTCTGCGTGCCAGATCTCTACCTGTGCGTTTTGGAGGGCGTTGCCGTTGGTGTCAGTGAACTGGCCGGTGAAGCGCAGCGGGGTACCATCCTCGTCATCGCGCATGTGGACAGTCGCAGGCGTTGCAAGCTCCGGAGAACCGGGCACGTAGTAGGGGCCCTCGATGGTGCCCTTGGTGCCGGGACGCTCCTGGGAGTTGACGTCCTCTACCGTGTGCTCAAGCCATACGTCGAGGAACAGGGGCCACTCGCCGTCGGTCCCCACTTTGATGAGCCAGGCCTTCAGGGCGTTGTACTCCTCGTAGGTGACCTGGTGCTCAACGACGATGTCGTTGGCGGCTTTGATCAGAGCACCGGCGAGCATGCTCACCCGCTCCTTGGGGACGTGAAGATCCGAAAGCTTGCCGGATGCGGCGAAGCGTTCAGTGGCCTTAGAGCCGGCTTCGATGGCGGTGCCCTCGTTCTCGTTCCGGGTATCCACTTGGGTCTCAGTCATGGCGGTCTCCACCTTCGTCGTTGAATTTGGGGCCAGGAGGGTTTCCTGCACCCGCTGCGGGACGCTGGCGCAGGAAACCTGCTGCCTCGCGGCATCGCGTGATGTCGGTTCATGGTAGGCCGGAGGATAAGGACGCTACAAATATCGATCCTGCGGCTTTTCGATAACTATCAATACATAAAAACACCCTTGGTCGACCCTAGGTGTTTGCCTGATGTGAGTGGAGTCACGAAGCGGAAGAATTGCTCTCACGTCCGCCGTGGCACTGCTGCCCAGGCCCGGACCTCCCGACCATCCGTCCAGCAATCTCCAATGGAGGAGCACGCCATGACCGAGAACCTGACCCATGCCCGCGAGGTCCTTGCCGACGCCGTGATCGACGACCGCGAGAACGGCATAATCCGCGCCAAGCGCGAAATTTTCACTGATCAAGAGATCTTCGAACTTGAGATGAAGCACATTTTCGAGGGCAACTGGGTTTACCTGGCCCACGAGTCCCAGATCCCCAACGTGGGTGATTACTTCACCACCTACATCGGCCGCACCCCCGTGATGATCACCCGGGACAAGGACGAGAAGCTCAACTGCATCGTCAACGCGTGTTCGCACCGCGGCGCCATGCTGTGCCGCCGCAAGACGGACAACCGCACCACCTTCACCTGCCCCTTCCACGGCTGGACCTTCAAGAACTCCGGCGAACTGCTCAAGGTCAAGGACTCCCGGAACGCCGGCTACCCTGAGACCTTCAATAAAGATGGTTCGCACGACCTCACCAAGGTTGCGCGCTTCGAGTCCTACCGCGGCTTCCTCTTCGGCTCGCTCAAGGCCGACGTCCTTCCGCTCAAGGAGCACCTCGGGGACGCCACCAAGGTCATCGACTCGATTGTCGACCAGTCACCCGATGGCCTCGAGGTGCTGCGTGGATCGTCCACTTACACGTACGACGGCAACTGGAAGGTCCAGGCCGAGAACGGCGCCGACGGCTACCATGTCACGGCCGTGCACTGGAACTACGCCGCCACCACCGCCCGCCGCAGCGCCGGCGACTCCGCCAACAAGACCAAGGCCATGGACGCCGGTAAATGGGGCAAGGTCAAGGGCGGCTTCTACTCCTACGACCATGGCCACCTGCTGCTGTGGCAGGAATGGACCAACCCCGAGGACCGTCCTCTCTGGGACCGCCGCGACGAGCTCGTGGCCAAGTACGGCGAGGAGATGGCCAACTTCATGATCAACATCTCACGCAACCTCTGCCTGTACCCGAACGTGTACATCATGGACCAGTTCTCCTCGCAGATCCGCCACTTCAGGCCGATCTCAGCCGACCAGACCGAGGTAACCATCTACTGCGTCGCTCCCAAGGGCGAGTCCCAGGAGAACCGCTCCAAGCGCATCCGCCAGTACGAGGACTTCTTCAACGCCACGGGCATGGCCACGCCGGACGACCTGGAGGAGTTCCGGTCCTGCAACAAGACTTACTGGGCCACCACCGCCCCGTGGAATGACATGACCCGCGGCTCCACGCACGAGATCGCGGGCCCCGACGAGCAGGCCCAGGCCCTCGGCATGACGCGGGTCATTGCCTCCGGCGTGCGAGCCGAAGATGAAGGGCTCTACCCGATCCAGCACGGGTACTGGAAAGAAGTCATGGATCGGGCGCTGGAAGAAGAGGAGCGTTCCGCGGCTGACTCCGTCCCCGTCTCCGCCTGACAGACCTTCACCTGGCAGAGCACGGGAACCAGAGCCCATCGGAACCACAGAAAGCGCAGAACCAATGACCACCTTGACCCACACCGCCCCGGTCCTGAAGACCGCGGAGGAGATCGCCACCCTTGAGACCGTCCGGGCGTTCCTATACCGGGAAGCCCGCCTGTTGGACGACCGACAGTTCGATGAGTGGCTTGAGTGCTACCACCCGGATTCGGAATTCTGGATGCCGGCCTGGGACGTGGACGACCAGCTGACGCAGGACCCCCAGAACGAGATCTCCCTTATCTACTACGACAACCGCGGCGGCATCGAGGATCGGGTGTTCCGGATCAAGACCGACCGGTCGTCGGCAACCTCCCTTCCCGAGCCGCGCACCGGTCACAACATCACGGACATCGAGGTACTGGCGAACGACGGCGGCAAGGTCGAGGTGCGCTTCAACTGGTTCACCCTTTACTTCCGTTACAACACGACGGACACGTATTTCGGGACCAGCTTCTACACGATCGACCTGTCCGGCCCGGAGCCGGTGATCCTGAAGAAGAAGGTTGTCCTGAAGAACGACTACATCCACCACGTGGTGGACGTTTACATGATCTGACCTTCCCCGCGCCGGCGCCCGGACTTCCCGGGCGCCGCACGGCAGGTCCCATTCAGTGCCCGCCAGGCACGCTCGAACTTTTCCCGGGACGCGACGACGCGCCCGCCCAGTCAGGAGGACCCCATGGGCCACAAAGTAGCACTCAGCTTCGAAGACGGCGTTACCAAAGTCATCAAGGTCGGAGACTATGAGACCGTCATGGACGCGGCTTACAAGGCACGCATCAACATCCCGTCGGACTGCCGTGACGGAGCCTGCGGCACGTGCAAGGCGTTCTGCGATTCCGGCTCGTTCGATCCGGGCGACTTCATTGACGACGCCATGACCGAAGAGGAGCTCGAAAAGGGCTACATGCTGACATGCCAGGCCGTCCCGGAGTCCGACCTGGCTATCCAGATCCCGGCTACATCGGAGTCGGCCAAAACCGCGGCCGCCACCTTTAGCTCCACCATCAAGGAGCTTAACCGGCACACGGACACCACGGTGTCCTTCACCCTCCAGGTGGACAACCGGGATGCGCTGGCCTTCCTGCCCGGGCAGTACGTCAACCTCAAGGTCCCCGGGACGGACGCCGAACGCTCCTACTCCTTCAGCAGCGGTCCCGAGGTGGACGATGCGTCCTTCATGGTCCGTGTAACCCCGCAAGGCGCCATGTCCGAGTACCTGCGCGACCGCGCCGCAGTGGGTGACGCCATCGACTTCACCGGCCCGTATGGGTCCTTCTTCCTCCGTGAACCCAAACGGCCCCTCCTGCTCCTGGCCGGCGGCACCGGACTGGCTCCGCTCCTGTCTATTCTGGCAAAGCTTTCCGAAAATCCGCCGTCCACCCCGGTCCACCTCATCTACGGGCTCACCCGCGAGGCGGACATCGTGGGCCTGGACTGGCTGCGCGCCTACGAGGCCAAGCTGCCTGGCTTCACCTGGGACTACATAGCCTCCGAGCCGGGAACCTCCGCCCCGCACACCGGTTACGTCACCCAGATCATCGAGCCGAAGCACCTCAACGAGGGCGACGTCGATATCTACCTCTGTGGTCCGCCCCCCATGGTCAACGCCGTCTCCAAGTGGCTGGACACCGAAGGCATCAAACCCGCCAACTTCTACTTTGAGCGCTTCGCGCCGAAGGAAACCACCGGCGGCGACGCCGAAACGGGTGCCCCGGCCGCGGCCGCAAAGATCCAGGCCGAAGGCGACACCATGACCCGCAGCGAGGCAGTCTCCTCATTGGAAACCGGCCGGCTGGACTTCCGCAAGGAGGACAGCTTCGCCCAGCTGGACGCCCGCATGGGCCTGGAGCTGGCCGTCAGCGAACTGCTGCTGGGCCGGCTCAGCGAAGAGCAGCTGCGCCAGTTCCGCCGGCTCGCCGAAGCCACGACGGCATCAGTGGACGGCGGGAACATCACCGACCCTGAGGAGTTCGCGCGCACCAACGAGGAATTCCATGAGTACCTCTTCATGATCTGCGACAACCCTATGCTGCTTGAGTCCTACCGCCGCCTGGACGTCCACGCCCAGATGGCAGCAGCCCTCGAAACCGGTACGCCGATCTTCGCCCGCGTCACCCAGGACCACCTGGACATCGTGGACGCGTTCGAACGCGGCGACAAGGACCACCTCCGCGCCGTCATCACCGCTCACGCCCACGACGCGAAGGACACCATGGCCAGCGCCATCGATGCCAAGGCCGCCCTCTGATGGCTGAACCGTACGCCGGGCAATTCGTGACCCCGGGGAGGTTCGCCGGCAGGGTGGCAGTCGTCACCGGCGCAGCCCAGGGCATCGGCCAGAAGGTGGCCGAACGCATTGGGGCCGAAGGTGGGAAAGTGGTCCTGGTAGACCGCGCGGACCTGGTGCACGATATTGCCCGCGGCATCGAGGCGGCCGCAAAGGCGTCCGGTTCCGGCGGTTCCGCCACGTCCGTCACGGCGGACCTGGAGACATTCTCCGGCGCCACCCAGGCGGTAAAGGCGGCCCTCGCAGCCCACGGGCGGGTGGACGTCCTGGTCAATAACGTTGGCGGCACCATCTGGGCCCGCCCCTACGAGGAATACGACGAGGAGAAGATCGAGAAGGAGATCCGCCGCTCGCTGTTCCCCACCCTCTGGAGCTGCCGGGCGGTGCTGCCGGCCATGCTTGAGCAAGGCTCCGGGACCATCGTCAACGTCTCCTCGGTGGCCACCCGCGGCATGCACCGCGTCCCGTATGCCGCGGCGAAAGGCGGCGTCAATGCCCTGACCCAGGCGCTGGCCATGGAGGTGGCCGGCCGCGGCATCCGCGTGGTTGCCACCGCGCCCGGCGGCACCGAGGCCCCGCCGCGGAAGGTCAAGCGCGGACCGGAGGCCGAATCGGCCGCCGAGAAGGCCTGGTACCAGGTCATCGTGGACCAGACGGTGGAGTCATCCTTCATGAAGCGCTACGGAACGCTGGACGAGCAGGCTGCACCCATCGTGTTCCTCGCTTCCGATGAAGCCTCCTACCTCACCGGCAGCATTCTTCCGGTGGCCGGTGGGGACCTGGGGTAGCGCTTGGAGACCGGCCGGAAAGGGCGGACAGCACGCTCCGGTAGACTGGCGGTCATGACTGCGGGGTCCGTCCAAGGCGTTATCGGTGCGGATTCGCCGTTGGTGGGCCGCGACGCGGTGTTCGAGGAACTCCTGGAAATCCTCCGTACCGTCCGCAAGGGGAAGGTGTCCACCGTGGTCCTGACCGGTGCCGCCGGTTCCGGGAAGACCGCGGTTCTGGAGTCCTTCCTGGAGCATTGCCGCACCGGTGTCCGGGGCGTCCGCGTCCTCTCCGCCATGGGCGATGAGTGGGAAGCCCAGTTTGCGCTCGCTGGCTACTCCCAGCTGATGCTCACTTCGCCGCTGCGCTCGGCCAAAGCGTACGACGCCGGTCCGCACCTTCCGGCCGGACCGGTCGCTTCGCTGAGCGCTGACCAAGTTGTCAACTATGCGTCAACCCTCAGCACCCACCTCGAAGGGCTGCAGTCGCATGGAACTGTGGTGGTCGCCGTCGACGACGTCCACAGATTGGACGTGGAAAGCCTGCGCATCCTCACGTTCGTCATGCGCCGGCTGCATGGCAAAAGGGTGCTTTTCCTGTTGACCCTGAACCCAACCGACGCGCCGCGCATCCCCGCCGGGGTGTTTGATTTCCTGACGGGGCACCAGGTGGCCCGAATCCCCATGGAACCGCTCGCTCCGCACCAGGTCCAGGAAGTCGCCCGCCGCTTGTTCGGCCTGGACCTCAGCCTCACCGCGGCCCACGGCCTGGTCCGGCACACCGGCGGCCTGCCCCAGCCTGTGGTGGAGCTGCTGGGCGAGTTGCCCCGGGAAACCTGGCTGTCCTGGTTCCCGTCGCTGCCGCCGACCTCGCGCCTGCGGGCCAGGGTGCGCAGTGTCCTGGACGCCGCCACGCCGGGACTGGTTGCCGTCGCGGAAGCGGCCTCGGTGCTGGGCCGCAGCGCGGGACTCTCGGAAGTGGCTGCCGTCAGCGGGGTGGACGCCGTCCTCGAAGCCTTGGACGAAGGGCAACGTGCCGGCCTCCTGGGCCTGTCCGTAGGGCAGGCGCGCTCCGCCGTCGTATTCATCGAACCCGGCACTGCCGAGGCAATCTATGAGCAGATCGTCCCCAGCCGCCGCATCGAGCTGCACCGGCTGGCTGCTGAGGCCGTGCAAGCCGAAGGCGAAAAGCTGGGCCACCGCGTTTCTGCAACGCCCGCCGCGGACCAGGCACTCGCTGAGGAGCTCGAAGATTTCGCAGGACGCCAGGCCGCCGTGGGGGCGTGGCAGGACGTGGCCACGGCGCTGTTTTCCGCGTCCCGCCTCTCGTTGGATATCCGGGCGCGCAATGACCGTGTCCTGCGTGCAGTGGACGCGCTGGTTGGGGCCGGCAACGTCGCCGAAGCGCAGACCTGGTCCGCCGCCGTCGATGCGCTGCCGCCGTCGCCGCTGCGCTCCTCGGTGCTGGGCTACCTGTCTACGGTGTCCGGCCAGAATGACAGCGCGCAGAGCCAGCTGGAGATGGCGTGGCGCACCAGCAACCCGGAACGTGAACCGAAAGCCGCCGCGCAGGTGGCGCAGCGTTTTGTCCTGCACGGTGTGGCGTCCTGGGACGGGCGGATGATCACCGGCTGGGCCGAGCGCGCCATGTCCCTGACCGAGCCCGGCACCCCGGCGCACGTCGAATCCGAAGCCATCTACGGTCTGGGCCTGTACGCCCGGGGCAGGCTGGCGGAGGCGGAGGAGTCCTATCGGCGCGCATTCGCCCACGCGGCCGAGAATGCGCAGAAGCAGCGTGTTCAGATGGGGGCAGGCTGGCTGGCACTGCGGATGGACAACGTGGAGTCGGCCCTAGTGAACTTCCAATCCGCGGCTCCCACCGAGTACCGCGGCGGCTCCTTGCGGATTTCCCTGTGGGCCGAGGCGTGGCTGGCCCGCGCCCATCTGGTCCTGGGGAACTGGGACGCCGCGGCGGCCACGATCGCCCGGTCCAGCGTCCGGCTCGAAACCTCGCGGATGCCCCTGATCCGCCCGCTGCTGTACTGGACCGCCGCCGAGCTCTGGTCCATGCGCGGTGACTGGGACCGTGCCCGCTATTACGTCTCACAGGCCGCGGTTCAGCCGGGAACATACCGGGCGATGCAGGTGCCGGCAAGCCTGGCGCGGGCACGGTTCCATGAGGCGCGGGCCGACTATGAGAGCGCCCTTGCCGTGCTGCAGCCATTGACCGAGCTGGACCCGTGGACCGAGGAGCGGGTGTCCTTCTGGCCCTGGCAGGACACCTATGTCAACGCCCTGGTGATGACTGACCAGCTGGACACGGCGGAGCAGTTCCTGACTTCGTTCGAAGGGCTGCGGCGTGAGCGGGAGGTCCCTTCCGACATGGCGCGGATGGCGTGGGCGCGCGGACGGCTGCTGGCGGCGCAAGGGGACCCGGACGCGGCGCGGGAGCATTTCGAAGCGGCCCTGGGCCACCTCCGGGGGCTCAACCGGCCCTACCTGCGGGCCCGGATCAGTTTCGCTTTCGGTCAGAGCATGCGCCGGGCCGGCAAGCGGCGGCTGGCGTCCTCGGTGCTGCGTGCGGCGCGGGACCTTTACGATTCACTCGGCGCGGCCACCTATGTTGAACGCTGCGACCGGGAGCTTAAGGCGACCGGCCTCGACGTCGGAAACCTTCCCGATCCTGCCGACGCCGTGCTGGCTGCCGCCCGGGACCACCACATCCAGCTCACAGCGCAGGAACAAGCGGTGGCCGAGCTTGTGGCCGGGGGCGCCACCAACAAGGAAGCGGCCCGTGCCCTGTTCCTTGCGGAGAAGACGGTGCAGTATCACCTCACCCGGCTGTACCGGAAGATGGGCATCCGTTCCCGCAGCGAGCTCGCCGCGGCGTTCCGGGCCACGGACTGACCCGGAACGGCGGCTCCTATTTGACGTCGGAGGGGTGCTTGGCCAGCGGCACCACCGAGATCTCCATGTAAGGGAACAGCGGCAGGTTCTGCAGGATCTCGTGGAGTTCGTCGTTGGAGTCCACGTCGAAGATTGAGTAGTTGGCGTACTCACCCACCACGCGCCAAATTTCCGGCCATTTACCGGAGCGCTGGAGCTCCTGCGAGTAGGCCTTCTCCCTGGCTTTGATCCCCGCCGCCTCGGCGGCGGGCAGGTCTGCCGGGATATTCACGTCCATGTGGACCAGGTACTTCACTGATGTTTCCTTTCGTGGATGGTTCAGCGGTCGCTGCGGTAGCGCTCGAGCTTTTCCTCGTTCACTGCCGTGCCTACACCGGAGCCCTCGGGGACGCGGATGCGCCCTTCGATGATCTGCAGGGGTTCGGCCAGGAGGTCGTCCGCCATGTCCAGGTAGTTGGACAGTTCCGCCGCGCGCTTGGCGGTGTGGGCGAACGCGGCTCCGAAGACGACGGACGCCACGGTGCCCACCTGGGTGTCGATCTGGTTGCCGATGTAGACGTCGATCCCCATGCCTTCGGCCATCCCCACGATCTTCGCTGCTTCAGTGAAGCCGGAGCGGGCCGTCTTGACCGCAAGCAGGTTGGCGCCGCCGTTGAGGATCTCCTTGGCGGCCTCGCCCAGGTTGGGGGCGGATTCGTCTGCGGCAATGGGGATGGGGGCGTTGGCCACCAGCCGGCGGCGGCCCAGGATTTCGCGGGCGTCGTCCGGTTCCTCCAGGAACTGCAGGCCGAGGTCCGCGGTGCGACGGAGCACTTCGGCGGCCTCGTTCGCGGACCAGCCGCGGTTGGCGTCCATATAGATTTCGGCGTCCTCGCCCAGGCCCTCGCGGAGAACCCGGGCCGCCTCGATATCAAGGTGGAGGGGGCGGCGGCCCGTCTTGAGCTTGAACGTGTTGATGCCGTAGGTTTCGCGGAATTCCAGCGCCACGTCCAGCAGCTCTTCCGCAGGCTTGAAGCCAAGCATGTGGGAGACCCGCAGCGAGTCGGTGTAGCCGCCCAGCAGCTTGGTCGCCGGCTGGCCAAGGGTCTTGCCGATGACGTCCCACAGGGCGATGTCCACGGCGCCCTTTGCAGTCTGGTTGTGGATGGTGCGGTAGAGGATTTCCTGGACCTTTTCGCGGTCAAAGATGTCGACGCCGGTCAGTTGCGGCGCGAACACGTCATGCACCACAGCAACGATGGATTTTTGGGTCTCCCCGTAGGTGTATGGACGCGGAGGTGTGTCCGCGATGCCCGTCAGGCCGTCGTCCGTCGTGAGGCGGACCAGCACGTGGTCGGCTTCATGGACGGATCCGGAGGCGAAATGCAGCGGATGGCGGTAGGGGATCGAGTAGGGAATCGCCTCAATGGCTGCGATTTTCATAACGGGGAAAGCCTTTCATGGGTAGAAAGCGGGTCATGCCTTGGAGCGGTGGCCGTCACGACGATGTCCAGGAAGTTGTGCAGCAGGGCGGAGTGGCGGCCGCGAAGCCAGGCAACCGCGAGTTCCACGGGGGGTGCGTTTTCGATCTCCCGGTAGGCGACGCCGTCGAGCTGGAAAGCACGGACGCGGGACGGCATTACTGCCACCCCGCCCCCGGCGGCCACAAACGCGAGCATGGTGGACGTTTCACCTACCACCTGGGTGATGCGCGGCTGGAAGCCGGCCTGGCGGCACAGGTCAGAGGTGATGCGGTACAGGACGGATTCGGGTGCGTAGGCGATGAAGTCCTGGTCCTGGAGTTCGTGCATTGCTACCGGCTTGTCCTCTGCCAGTGTGCTGAATGAGGGAACCGCGACGACGAGCGGCTCCTGGGTAACCACGCGGTAGTCGATTTCCTGTGACGTGACGGGCGGGCGGAGGAGTGCTGCATCCAGCGTGCCGTCCCGCAGCCCCGCCTCCATCGACGGGGTGAGCATTTCGCCATTTAAGGCCAGGGACAGGCCGGGCAGCCTTTGTTTTGCCAGGCGCGCGATCTGCGGCATCACGCCATAGGTGGCTGATCCCGAGAAGCCCACCCGGAGCACTCCCGTGGCCCCCTTGCCAACCTGGTACACATCCGCCTTCAGTGTTTCCATGTCGTTGATAATCTGCCGCCCTCGCTCCAGCAGGAGTTCCCCGGCGGCGGTGAGGTCCACCCGCCGGGTGGTGCGGTTAAGCAGGCGGACCCCCAGCTGCTCCTCGAGCTGGCGGATCTGCTGGGAGAGCGGCGGCTGGGCCATATGGAGGCGTTTTGCGGCCCTGCCGAAGTGTCGTTCTTCCGCGACCGCAATGAAGTAGTTCAATTGCCGGATGTCCACCGGGGTACCCTTCCCGTGCGCGATGCCAGGCCCGCCCTGGACTGCTATTGATTCAAAGAATATCCCTAAAGTGGCCGACTAGTGCATTTTTTAGACTCAATGACGACCGGGGCGGGCCGCCTGCGCGCACCGCCGCGAGGCGTTCTACCCCGCTACTGCGGCTGCCCGGCCGCAGCTTCAGTGCGGTGCCCGGCGATGTCATCGACCTGGTGCCCGGCCTCTTCCAGTTTGTGCTGGTGCGGGACCAGGACTGAGACCAGGGCCCCCAGGAGCGCGACGCCGCCGTAGATGTAGAAGGCCGCCGAGCCGCCGATGCCCGCTGCCGCCAGCCAGCCGCCGATGATCGGGCCAAGCACGCCGCCAAGCCGGCCAACACTGGCGCACCAGGCCACACCCGCCGCGCGGGCGTTTGTGGTGAAGTAGTTGGATTGGAATCCATAGATCAGTACTTGCGTGCCCAGCGTTCCCACTCCTGCCACGGCGATGAAGGTGAAAAGCATGGGCAGTGGGAAGTTGAAGGTCATCAGGACCAGCGACATGGTGGCCAGCGCGAAGGTGGAGGCGATGACGCGCTGCGGGCCGCTCTTGTCCGCCAGCCGGGACGCGACCAGGCCGCCGGCTACTGCGCCGAGGTTCAGGGCGAGGGGGAAGAACAGGGCGTAGGTCCGGCCGTAGCCGTAGCCTTCCATGATCTTGGGAAGCCAGGTGTTGAGGCCGTAGGTGAGGAGGAGGCCGCAGAAGGACATGAGGCCCAGCAGGACCGAGGCGAGTGCGAACTGCCGGGAGAAGACTGCGGCGAAGCCCGATTTCTGCGGTGCCGCCCCGCTGTCCAGGATGACGCGCTCTTCTAGCAGCGGAACACCGGTGCGCTCTGCAGCGATTACGGCTTCCGCTTCCCGGCCCCGGGACAGCAGCCAGCGGGGGGATTCGGGGAGCTTCCGCCAGGCAACGGGAAGCAGGATGACCAGCGGGAGTGCGCCGATGATGAACAGCCCCCGCCAGCCCAGGCTGTCGTGGAACAGGATGCCCATGATGGATGCAAGCACACCGCCCGCCGGGACGCCCGAGTAGACGATGGCGTTGTAGAACTGGCGGCGCCCGGCCGGAGCGAACTCGGCCATGGTGGCGCCGGCACTGGCGATGACCACACCCAGGCCTAAGCCTGTGATGAAGCGCATGGCGCCGATGGCCGGCACCGAGGTGGTGACGGTGGTGACGAACATGCCCACCGAGAACCAGGCGATGCCCAGGAGCATCAGCCGGCGGCGGCCGAAGAAGTCACCCACGGCACCGCAGGCCAGCGATCCGACAAGGACGCCGATGAGGGCCCAGGAGCCCAGGAGGCCGGCGGTGGCCATGTCGAACTTTCCGATCTCGCCGGGGTTCGCCAGGAGGCCGGGCAGGACAGTGCCGTAAATGACCAGGTCGTAGCCGTCAAACAACAGGGCAGTAAAGATGATGAAGGCCACCCAGTTGGCGGTGCGGGCCTCCTTCTGTGGATTCTCAGCGATAACCGCCTGCGGTTGTGTCATGTCCGGGTCCTCTCTGGGTGATTGCATGCGCCGCACAACTTTGGGCCGGCGGCCGTTTCCGGGTTCCTCCCAGCGTGGCAGGTGGTGTGACCCGGGACATATGAGGCAAATCCCCGGGGTTCCGCCCGGGGGTATTTATGAATAAATTTCTAATTAATCAAGGAAACTAATTGAAGAGTAGATATAGATGACAGGGTCCCCGCTCACCGCTACGCTGGCTGCATGATCACACCTGCACGCCTGCACTCGGACCTGTCACGCTTGGGCCGGGAAACCGACATGTTCCTTGCCACGGCCGCGTCCCTGTCGGACCACGAAATGGCGGCCCGCTCGCTGTGCGAGGGCTGGTCAAGGGCCGATGTGATTGCACACGTCGCTGCGAACGCCCGTGCGCTGGTGCAACTCATCGAGTGGGCCGCCACGGGTGAGGAGCACCGGCTGTACGCCTCGCCCCAAGCCCGCGCCGCGGCTTTCGCTGCCCTCGCCGCCCTGCCCCGGGAAGAACTGCTGGCTGAGCTGCGGACCTCAGCCGAATACTTCGCCCAGCAGGCGCAGCGGCTGGGCGGCCCGCTTACGGCCCCGGAGATCGGCCTGAACGGTAGCGCGCTGGCGGCGACGTCCATCGTGGCCCTCCGGATCGCCGAGGTTGTGGTGCACCATCACGACCTGGATACCGCATGGACCATTGAAGAAGCGGACCCCGACTCCCTCCTGGACGCCTTGGAAGCAGTGGTGCGCTCCCTGCGCGGCAAGTGTGCCCCGGGCATGATCCTGGTGACGGAGGAGCGCGACCAATGGATCATCGGGGACGGTGCCCTTCGGATCGAGTCGGACCGCGAAGGCATGCTGCAGTGGCTGGCCCGCGGCGACGCCGAACACATCGAAGCAGACGGGCTCCTGCCGGCAATCCCTTCGTGGTAAACAGTTCTGCGGTGACACGGACCCGGCAAAGCGCTTCGCGTATTGCGGTATCTCCTGCTCAGGGGCGCGCTTCGAAGACGAACAGTTCGGTGCCGGCGATTTCCTCGCCGTCGTCGGGGGCGGCGAACAGGCGCAGCACGTCCCCGTCGGATTCCAGGGCGACCGGGTTTCGGGTCATGGAGTGGCCGGCGGTGGAGAACTTCTGGAATGGGACTTCGTGAGCGATCTTTCCGTCGGAGAGGTCGGTCAGGGCGAGGCCACCGAGTTCGAATGGGTTTCCATCGGCGGTCTTGAGGCCGGTGACACCGGAGCATAGCTGGTGCCCGGCGCCGGCGTACTCGCAGTCCTGGTAGTCGATGAAGTGGCTGGGGTTGGCTTGGCTCCCCAGCAGCTTGCCCTGGCCATTCCAGGTGAACAGTTTGCGGGAGCCCCAGCTGACGCCGGTGATCCGGTTGGTTTTGCGGTCGGCGACGACTCCGCCAACATGGTCTGCCTGGCGGAACTGCTCCGTTACCTCATAGGTGTCGGGCTTGATGGTGTAGACGATTGAGCTGCTGTTGGGGCGGTATTCGGCCACGGGGACCCAAACATTCTCGCCGTCGAAGTCGGTGCCGCCGGGGTGGTAGATGCTGTCTTCGCCCAGGACGATGTCCTTCAGTAGCTTCCCCTGCCGGTCGATGACGAAGACGTGGCCGCGTCCTTTGCCGGTGGTGCGGTCGTAGCCGCCGACGGGCGAGGGGTAGCGCACCGTCGGTTCGAGGATTTCGACGCTGCTGAGGAAGATTTTGTCGCCGACCAGCGACATTCCTTGCGGGTGGAAGGTGGGGAAGTCCAGCTTGAGCTTCTGAACCTGGTCCCACTGGGTGTTGTGGTCCACTCTCGTGAAGGCTTCTGCCTCCGGCGTGAGGTCCTTGGGGGTTTGGCCGTTGTTGGCTACAGCAGCGGTGCCGGCAGTGAGGGTGGCTGCTGCGACTGCTGCGATGGCCAGGGCGCGCTTGATCGTCATGGTTGCTCCAGGTGTTTTGGTTTGGGCCCCGGGTTGGGACGCGTCCAACGTTGGCAAGGGCGGCGGCAGCACCAGGGTCTGGTCACTTCGCGCCGGGTTCCAGAATGTACTGCTTGGGCAGCTTCAGGGACCGCTCGGCCATGACCTCGCGGAGCCGGTCCGGGTAGTCGGTGATGATTCCGTCCACGCCGGCGTCCATCAGGGCGCGCATCGTGGGCTGGTCGTTGACGGTCCAGGGGATGACCTGCATGCCCTTGGCGTGCGCCCGATCGACCATGTCGGCGGTCACGTAGGGGACGTAGCCGGCGTCGGTGACCTTTCCGTTCTGCGGGTTTCCGTGGACGGGGGAGATGGCGTCGAAGCCGAGGAAGGCAGCGGCTTCGACGAGGTCACCGCCGAAGTCGTCCGAGTCGATGCCGCCCAGCCAGGGTGAGGCTCCGGGCTGGCCGGCCTGCAGGAAGTCCTTGTTGGTCAGGGCGACTGTGCGAAGGCCGGGCTCGCGTTCCTGCACGAGGCGGAGGGCACCCCAGTCAAAGCTTTGGATGGCTACGCGGTGTTCCATGTTGGCGGCCTTGATCTCACGGAGGGCGACGTCGACGAACTGCTCGCGCGGTGCGGTCTGCTCCGGAGCGCCGGCTTCGACCTTGGTTTCGATGTTGAACTTCACCTGGCTGGCCCGGTACTGCTTCGTGAGGTCGAAGACTTCAGCCAGGGTTGGCATCTTGGCGCCGGGGGATGCCTGCTGGCCGGGGTAGTTGGCCAGGGGCTGGGTGCCGCAGTCCAGGCTGCGGACCTGGTCGAAGGTGAGGTCCTTGATGTACTTGCCGACGTAGGGAAACTGGGGGTCTCCTGCCGTGACGGGGGCGGTGTCCTTACACTTGAGGCCGCTGATCTTGCGGTCATGGGTGACGACCTCGCGGCCGTCTTTGGTGATCTGCAGGTCCAGTTCGAGGGTGCTGACACCAACCTCCAGGCCCTTGGCGAAGGAGGCCAGGGTGGACTCGACGGTCAGGCCGAGGCCGCCGCGGTGCGCCTGAAGGTCAAAGTGGTTATCGGTGCCGTTGGGGTTGGTGTCCGCGGCCTGGGCGGGGAGGGTTGCTCCCATGGCGAGGCCGGCGGTGAGGGCAGCGGCGGTCAGCAGCTTGGTGTACTTCATTAGTGGTTCTCCAGAGTGGTGGGTTTTACGGGGATATCGGGGTCGGGTTGAGTGTTGGGTAGAGGCAGTTTCAGTTCCTGCGGCCCGGCAGGACGAGAAGGGCGTCGCCGACCGGGCGTTCACCGGTCGCGTCGGAGGGTGAGTTCAGGAGCTGGTTGCCCTGGATCATGGTGGTGGAGCCGCCGCCGTCGAGATTGAGGGCGTTGACCATGCCGAGGGAGCGGGCGACGTCGGCTGATTCCTTGATGCTCAGTCCCAGGCTGGTGGTTTGGCGGCCGTCGGCGGTGACCAGCAGGGTGCGGCCCTGGGCGTCGGCGCCGGCGATGGTGCGGGGGTTGCGTTTGTGGACCCAGCCGTAAAAGAAGCTGTTGCTGTCGCCGGTGCGGACCATGCCGTCGCGCTTGGCGGTGACGTTTAGCTGGCCGTTCTCGACCAGGGTGGGTCCGCCGTTGACAACGTCCGTAGTGGCGTGGGTCTTTAAGGTCTTTCCGGCTTCATCGGTCAGATCGGAGTTGATATTCAGCCTGGTACCCGGGGCAGCCAGGGTGGCGAGCTTGCCGGCGTCCGCCCCGATGGCCTGCAGGGTGTGGCCGCCGGCGGGAACAGCAGTGCCGCGCGTGTGGTTGACGGCAGTGACAGTGCCGTGGGCATCCAGGACGACCTCGAGCCCGGGACCGGCTGGGGTGGAGGGGCCAAATTCCGGCGTGAAGGCGACGATCTCGTCCGCGTCTGTGCAGGTGAAGTCGTGCAGCGGCAGGTCGGTCGGGCTGTCGTTGCTGCCGCCGCAGTTGCGGATCAGGCCCGGTACCCGGTTCAGGCCATCCAAGGGAAGTGTCACGCTGTTTCCCTGGCCGGTGACCGTGCCTTTCCAGCGAAGACGTGAGATGGAAGCGTTGTTCTTGTCGATGACCAGGGAGGGACGGTCGCCAACTGGTTCGCTGAGGATCTTACCGTCCTGCACCGCCGCGCCGGCAGGGTCGCCCGGGGCCCCTGCAGCGGGGTCCATCACAAAGTAGCCGCCGTTAGTCGCGGCCAGGGCCCCGGCTGCGGCAGCGAGGGAACTGGTGGTCTCCCGGTCCTGGAGATTCGGGCCAAAGGACGAGGTGAGGTCTCCGCGGAATTCCTTTGGATCGATGGTCAGTACCTGCAGGTTCCAAGGCCCGCGGTCATCCTCGCTGGAGCCGGCGTCGCCGTCCCAGCCGGTGTAGATCGCCGATGCCTTGTAACCTGCGGCTTTAATCTGATCGACGGTGGGGGAGCCGGCGGCTTTGGATCCGAACTGGCCGACGCGTACCCGGTAACCAAGATCCCCGCCGGCGTCGGCAAGCTGCGGTGAGCGGACGTGCTCGACCCGGGCGGAAAGGCCTGCCGCGTTCAGCTTGTCGGCAACGAGCTGGGCCTGGGCTTGGGGTGGAGAGGGCTGATGCGGGCGCGTCGGGGTCCGGTGAGGCCGACGGAACCGCCACTTCGGCAGTCCAGAAGAAGTCCTGGTTGGGAGTGCCGCGGGTGATGGTGGTCCGGGTCAGGCCGGGAGCCAGTGTGGTCACGGTGCGCGTCTCGGGCAGGTCTGCTGCACCGAGGTCGAGGGGGGTGGAAGGGGCGGGGGCACCGGACTGCCGGGTGGGGATGCCGGGCGCCGCGGTGGATGCGCCTGCGGGGGCAAGGAAAGCAACCGGAAGGGACACCGCCAGGGCGGTGACAACCGATCGGCGGTGCCGGGCCGCGGCCGTGGTGAGGACGCGTTGGGCGTTGTGGGGCTCATTGTGGGGCCTCTTAAGGTTGGGTCTCAACAGGAACTCTGAAGTTACTTTTCAGTAGTTAACCGGACATGGCGGGGTGGTGAACTGCGGCTGTCACCAACTACCCCGCCACGGGTCGAAGGAACTCGCGCGTGGGGTGTGCTGCCTTAGCCCATGAAGGCTGTTGTCCTGGCGACGCCGTCATATCCCCCGGAGGGTGCCTTGAGCCCGTACAGGGCGCCGACGGTAGGAGCCACGTCCACCGTCCGCGCCGGGTCGGACGACGTTCGGCCGCGGACCACGCGGGGACTGCCGCCCGAGATGAAGAACGGGATGGGCTCGGTGGCGGGATGGCCGTGGTTCCCGGGAATAGGGTTCGAGACGATGTACGGGTCCGAGAACCGCCAGCCGGCACGGCAGAACGCCACCAGGTCCCCGGCCTCCGCCCCCAGCCGCAGCTCGGCAGGAGCGTGCACCGACAGCACGCCCGGGTGGGCCTGGACCAGGGCGCGTGCGGTCTGGAGCCCTGCCGCCTTCTGCTCCAAGGGGCCGGTCCAGTACAGCAGGTCCGCACCGCCGTTCTGGGCCACCGAGATGGAGGACCGGAGGTCCGGCCGGGCCTGGAGGATCAGGTCCACCGAGACCACATTCGTGGGCAGCGACCAGTCCATGGAGTGGTCCGCCAGGACCACCAGGACACTGGACTCCCACTTGCCTGTTCCAACCAGGTGGTCCACCAGGCGGCCCACCTGCAGGTCGGTATCCGCCAGGGCTGTGTTCCGCGCGGCCTGGAGGGTGGTCCCGGTCAGGTCGGAGTGCCCCAGCCGGTCAACATCGCCGAGGTTGGTGAATGTGACGTCCGGGTCCGGACCGCTGACGACGGCCAGCAGCGCGTCCATGGTTGCGGCGTCCGGAGCGTGCCCTGTCACCGGCAGCAGGGGGGAAGGCTCCCAGCGGTAGCTCGCCCGCGTGCCGAAGATGCCGTACAGGTACCGCTTGCTCAGGACGGAGGCCGTGGTGAGGCCGGAAGCGCGCAGGCGTTCAAGCAGTGTGGGAAAGCGGAGGTCCGTTTCGCGGTCCATGTCCCGTGCTGCCCTTTCGGCAGGGTCGAAGACCGAGTTGGCGGGGACCCCGGACCTGTCCGGGCGGACGCCGGTCATCATCATGACGTGGTTGGGGATTGTCTCCATCACCGGCAGCGACCTCGCGGCTGGGAAGTTTGTGCCTGTCGCCCGCAGCGCGGCGAGCCGCGGGGTCAGCCCGGGGGTGATCTCGTCCGGCCGGCAGCCGTCTATAACAAGAACATAGGTGCGGGTCCGGGCGGTGCCGGGATCCGCCGTCGGGCCGGCCCACGACGTGCCTGGCGCGGCTGAAAGGACGACGGCGGCACTTCCGGCGCCGGCGAGGCGCAGGAACTGGCGGCGGTCCGGGTTCACAGCACGCCGCCGGTGGCCGGGACGGCTTTGCCGGTGCCGGCACCGACTTTGAATGAGGTGGACAGCGTGGCCGCCGAGGCCTGCGCAGTCCGGTCGGCAAGGACGTACCAGTCCATCCGCACTCCTGCAGGGGTGACGTCCAGGACGGAGTAGCCGTGCGAGTCGAAGTCGAGGTACTTCACGTGGGGGTTGGCCGACCTGATGGCTGCCTCCACCGCCAGGGAGGAGGTCCGCGGGGGAGCATTCAATATGTCGTCGAGGTTGTCGCTGGTCACCGACGTGCAGACGAGTTCCGCCGCCACCGAGTCGCCCGTAGTGGGATAGGTCAGGGGGTCGGCGGGGAGGTCGCACGCCCACCCGGAGTGGATGTCGCCGGTGAGGAAGACGGTGTCCTTGACCCCCTGGTCCCGCAGGTGCCGGACCACCCGGCTCCGGTCCGCTTCATAGCCGTCCCACTGGTCCACGTTGTAGGGGACGCCGTCAATGGTGGTGCCGCCCATGAGCTTCTGGACCCCCGCCACCTCGGCCAGGCTGAGCGTGGACGGAACCCGGACGGGGGCAATCATCACGGGGTTGCCCACCAGCTTCCACTGCGGGCCGCCGGAGGTGAGGTTGCCCAGCAGCCAGTCCATCTGGGCAGCTCCGGTGATGGTCCGGTCCGGGCTGTCCACCGCAGGGCTGAGCCCGTTGGCGGCCTGCTGGCTACGGTAGGAGCGGAGGTCCAGCATGGACAGGCTTGCCAGCGAGCCGAAGTCCAGGCGCCGGTACAGCGGACCGCCCGGCTGGTAGCGCACGGGCATCCATTCCGCGTAGGCCTGGTTGGCGGCCGCGCGCCGTTCAGCCCACAGGCCTTCTGCGCTATCAGTGTGGTTCTCCGCCCCTGCGCTCCAGGCATCGTTGGCTGCCTCATGGTCGTCCCAGGTGACGATGAAGGGTGCGGCCGCGTGCAGGGCCTGCAGGTCCGCATCCGTCTTGTACTGCGCATGCCGGCGCCGGTAGTGGGAGAGGGTGGTCATCTCGACGGCGGGATCGTGCGGGCGTACCAGGACGTTCCTCGCCTGGTATTCCCCGGGTGCGTACTCGTAGAGGTAATCGCCGAGGTGGAGCACGGCGTCGAGGTCCCCGCGCCGGGCGAGGTGGCGGTAGGAGCTGAAGTAGCCCGCCTGGTAGTTGGCGCAGGAGACCACGCCGAAGCGAAGTTGGTCCACCGGGGCTCCGGCCGCAGGTGCGGTCTTGGTCCGGCCTGCGGCGGACACCGCGCGGCCCACGGAGAAGCGGTACCAGTATGGCGTGCCCGGCTGCAGTCGGCCGGCGACCACCTTTACGGTGTGGTCACGCTCCGGGCCGGTTTTTACCGAGCCCTTGGCTACAACCCTGCTGAAGGCGGGATCCGCGGCCACCTCCCAGTTCACGGTTGCGGCCGGGCCGAGTCCGGAGCCGGGTGTGGCTTCCGGGGCAGGGGTCACCCGGGTCCAGAGCACCACGCTGTCCGGGTGCGGATCACCGGAGGCAACTCCATGCGCGAACAGCGGATCAGCCGCCTGGGCCGGCTGGAAGGCGAGAGTCGCAGCTCCGGTTGCGACAGCGGCAAGACCGGCCGAACGGAGGACCTGGCGACGGGTGGGCGGGGAAGGGTACTGGCGGGTAACAAAAGGCATGTACTCCAGTATCGGCACCCGCCAACGTCAACAGCCCGCAGTTCGCCGAAGATTCACCGGAGGGGCGCCCAATGTTCTCGGCGGATGGTTGTTGTTCAATAATCTGCCGGGCTCGGGTTCCGTCCTCAGCGCCTGTCGACGGATCATCGCCGAAGCGTAAGGCTTCAGATCCACCTGGGTGGGGCGGGGACTCCCGGTGTTGAGGACGGTCCGGAGGCGGTGACTCCGGTGCTGCCCCGCCCTGCGGCCCATTGGACGACGGCGGGCAGGGGGCCGGTGACGATCGTCCGGTCGGCGCTGCCAGTGTCGCCGAACGCGCCTGCGATCCCATGCACCTTGATCTGCAGCCCCTCATCTGTGCCGCGTGTTTTCCACGCGCCGGTGATGTCCTTCAGTAACCGCTCAAGAACAGGGACAGGAATGTCGTTGAAGGTGGCGCCGTTGTCCAGGTCCACGGCGTGGATCCAGACTTCCCGGGTGCGCATCCAGGCTGTTTCCGAGGCTGGGACGGTGCGGCCCTGCGCGGTGCGGACCTCGTTGGCCCAGGAGGTGTCGGGCAGGTCGCGCCATTCGACGGACAGGTGCACGGCGGAGTGGTCGAAGAGGTTCCGCAGTGCGGTCGGGGAAAGGGTGGCGCCGAACTCGATCTCGTGATTGCGCGCCTCCGGCGAGGAGTACATCGGCGTCTCCACTCCTGTGGCCGCCCACTCGATGAGGCGGGCGATGGCCCTGGCGTTGTAGCCCACGTGCGCCACGATGTGGCGGCGGCTCCAGCCCGGAAGCAGCGAGGCCCCGTCCAGGTCCGCGTCGGTGAGTTCGTTCAGTTTGCGCGCGAAATACGCCGTGCCGCGCCGGGGGGGGGGGGGGGGGGGGGGGGGGGGGGGGGGGGGGGGGGGGGGGGGGGGGGGGGGGGGGGGGGGGGGGGG
>NZ_BAAHNO010000026.1:0-4871 GCF_054656615.1 Arthrobacter sp. AD-310
GGCCACGACGCGGCGCAGTGCGGCCATCCCCGCTGCTGTGGCATTGGGAAGGTCCAGCTCGGCGGTGTGCACCCGGTACCGTTCGTCGCCGGAGGACGCCTCCGACTGGAGGGCGGCACCGTGGGCGGTGAGGATGGAACGCAGCTGCTCCAGCCCGTCAGGGGTCATATTCTGGCCATAGCTGACCGCAGTCACGTTCGAAGTCATGCCTGCAATCTTATCGAGCGGCCGCGGGCTCCCTTGAATTCATTGCGGGTTCCCGGATGTGGGCCGTATCACCGCCGCTGGACGGGGGTTCCGGTGGCTTCATGCCGGTTATCAGTCAGCCTCCCTTTTGTCCTAGTGTCTACTCCTATGAGTGATGTTCTGGAATTGGCTTCCGTCAGCGTTGTCCGAGGCAAAAAGACCCTGCTGGACAAGGTTGACTGGGAAGTCAATGAAGGCGAACGCTGGGTCATCCTGGGCCCGAACGGTGCCGGCAAAACCACCCTCCTGCAGATCGCGGCAGCCCGCCTCCACCCCAGCAGCGGCACAGCGGGGATCCTGGATGAAACCCTGGGACGGGTAGACGTCTTTGAACTGCGCCCCCGCATCGGCTTGTCCTCGGCCGCCCTCGCCACCCAGATCCCGGAACACGAAAACGTCCTCAACGTTGTGGTCACCGCCGCTTACGGCGTCACGGGACGCTGGCGGGAAGGCTACGAGCGCGACGACGAGCGCCGCGCCTTCCGACTGCTCAACGACTGGGGGATGGGTCCGCTGCTGAACCGCACCTTCGCCACCCTCTCCGAGGGTGAACGCAAGCGCGTCCAGATCGCCCGCGCCCTCATGACGGATCCCGAGCTGCTGCTGCTGGACGAGCCCGCCGCCGGGCTCGACCTCGGCGGACGTGAGGAGCTCGTCCACAAGCTGGGTGAGCTCGCCAGTGACGAGGCCGCCCCCGCCATGGTCCTGGTCACCCACCACCTGGAAGAAGTCCCGCCCGGTTTCACGCACGCCATGCTGCTGCGCGAGGGCGCCGTGGTAGCGGCCGGCCCGATCGGTGACGTCCTCACCGACGAGCACCTCAGCACCACCTTCGGCCTGGAGCTGGACGTAACGGAAAACGCGGGCCGCTACTCCGCCACCGCCCGCCGCTAAGGCAGGGCCAGCGCCAGCAGTGGAGATCCTTAGCAGCATCCTGGTCTTTTTCGCGGGCCTTTGGGCCGGGACCATCAACGCGGTGGTCGGTTCAGGCACCCTGGTGACCTTTCCCGTACTCATCGCCCTCGGCGTGACACCCGTGGTGGCGTCCATGAGCAATGCCATGGGCCTGGTGGCAGGCAATGCATCGGGCGCCTGGGGTTACCGCCGGGAACTGGTTGGCCGGGGCCGGCAGCTGATGAAGCTGCTCCCGGCGTCGCTCCTGGGCGGAATCTCCGGCGCCTGGCTGCTGCTGCACCTGCCCGAGGAGGTCTTCCACTACGTTGCGCCGGTCCTGCTGGTCCTCGCCCTCCTGATGGTGCTGTTCCAGCCGCGGCTGCAGTCCTGGGTGCGCACCCGCGAGGAGAACCCGGAACATGCGGTCCGGGACCGCAGCCACGGCGTCCTCCTGGTGGTGCTGGTCTATCTCGCCGGTGTCTACGGCGGCTACTTCGTGGCCGCCCAGGGCATCCTGCTGGTTGGCATCCTTGGTGTTTTCCTCAGCGGGACCATGCAGAACGCCAACGCGATGAAGAACATCCTGGTGCTCGGCGTCAACCTGGTGGCGGCCGTGTCCTACCTGCTGTTCGCGTTCGACCGGATCAACTGGCTGGTGGTCCTGTTGATCGCCGTGAGTTCCACCATTGGCGGCCTGGTCGGCTCGCGGGTGGGTCGGAAACTTTCCCCGCGCGTGCTTCGCGGCGTCATCTTTACCCTGGGCATCGTCGCCCTGGGATTCATGATCGCCAATCTGCTGAAATAATCACCCGGTGACAATCCACTACCTCGAATCCGCGGACGATCCGCGGGTTGCGGACTATACCCAGCTGACGGACGTCCACCTGCGCAAGCTCCGCGAACCCGCCGAAGGCATGTACATTGCCGAATCGTCCCGGGTCCTGCGGCGGGCCCTCGCCGCCGGACACCGGCCCCGCTCGTTCTTCCTGGCCGAGAAATGGCTTGCGGACCTGCAGGACGTCCTGGACGCGTACCCCGATGTGCCGGCGTTCGTGGGGAAGGCGTCCCTGCTGGAGGAGATCACCGGCTTCCACCTCCACCGCGGCGCCATGGCGGCGATGCACCGTCCGGTTCCCGTGCCGCTGGCGGAGCTCCTGGCCAGAGCCCGACGGGTGGCGGTGCTCGAGGACATCGTGGACCACACGAACGTTGGCGCCATCTTCCGCTCCGCCGCCGCCCTCGACATCGACGCCGTCCTCGTGTCGCCCCGCTGCGGCGACCCCCTGTACCGGCGCAGTGTGCGGGTCAGCATGGGCACCGTGTTCCAGGTGCCGTGGGCGCGGCTGGACGCCTGGCCGGACGACCTGAATATCCTCAAGGAACACGGGTTTACCGTCGCCGCCCTGGAACTCACGGACGACGCGCAGGACGTCGACGCCGTCGCGTCCCGCAACCCGGAGAAGTTGGCCCTGGTGCTGGGCACCGAAGGCGCCGGCATGAGCGCCGGGACGCTTGCCGCCGTCGACCTCGCCGTCAAGATCCCCATGCGCAATGGCGTGGACTCACTCAATGTGGCCGCCGCATCGGCAGTGGCGTTCTGGGAGCTCCGTGCCCGGGACTAAGGCGCCGGGAGCCCCGGTTCGTCAGGCAGGCCGCCGTCCGGTATGATTGACAGCTGGTTGTCCTGCTGTTCCGGCTTCGGCCACGGCACCGGCAGCCATCCCATTCATACCTGGCAACTGGCAAAATCCAGTTGCGCGAACAAAGGTCCCATTATGAAGTCTGATATCCACCCGAAGTACGAAGCTGTTGTTTTCAACGACCTGGCTTCCGGCGTCAAGTTCCTGACCAAGTCCACCGTGTCCTCCTCCAAGACCATCGAGTGGGAAGACGGCAACACCTACCCGGTCATCGACGTCGAAATCTCCTCCGAGTCCCACCCGTTCTACACGGGCAAGCAGCGCATCATGGACTCCGCAGGCCGCGTCGAGCGCTTCAACGCTCGCTTCAAGGGCTTCGGCGGCAAGAAGTAATTTCTTCCCCAAGCTTCACGCAAAGCCCGTACCGGCAACGGTGCGGGCTTTTGGCGTTTTAAGCGGCGAACCGCCGGGTGAGGCAGGATGGAAGCCATGACGCACCTTCCTCCCGGCACCAGCCAATCCTTCTCCGACCGCCTGCACGGCGAATACAAGGTGCCGGGCGGCAAACTGGTCGTCGCTGACCTGGCCGTGGCCGGCGGAGTGCTCACGGACGTCTCGATCAGCGGGGACTTCTTCCTGGAACCGGACGAGGCGCTGCTGGACATCAACCGCGCCCTCACCGGCCTGCCGGAGACAACCCCGGCCGCGGACCTGGCGGCCGCCGTGGCAGCGTCCCTGCCGGCGGACGCTGTCCTGTTCGGCTTCACCGCCGACGCCGTGGCCGTCACCGTCCGCCGCGCACTGGCCAAAGCCTCGTCCTGGACCGACCACCACTGGAACATCATCGGCCCGTCCGTGCTGCCCACGGAAATCAACGTCGCCCTGGACGAGGTCCTGACCGGCGAGGTGGGCGCCGGCCGCAGGAACCCCACCCTACGCTTCTGGGACTGGCAGGAACCGTCCGTGGTGATCGGCAGCTTCCAGTCGGTCCGGAATGAAGTGGACCCGGAGGGCGTGGCGAAGCACGGCATCAAGGTGGTCCGGCGCATCAGCGGCGGGGGAGCGATGTTCATGGAGGCCGGCAACTGCATCACCTACTCGCTGTACGTGCCGCAAACCCTGGTTGACGGCCTCAGCTTCGCCGACTCCTATCCGTTCCTCGACGCGTGGGTGATGGCAGCGCTCGAGAAACTCGGCATCACCGCCTTCTACGTGCCGCTCAACGACATCGCGACGGAGCAGGGGAAGATCGGCGGTGCGGCGCAGAAGAGGCTGGCCAACGGCGGCATGCTGCACCACGTCACCATGAGCTACGACATCGACGCCGACAAGATGGTCGAAGTCCTGCGGATCGGCAAAGAGAAGCTCTCGGATAAGGGAACACGGAGCGCGAAGAAGCGGGTGGATCCGCTCCGCCGGCAGACCGGCTTGCCGCGTACCGGCATCATCGAGGCCATGATGGACGTGTTCAGCGAGCGCTACGGGGCCACCCCCTCAGAGCTGACCGACGCCGAACTCGCGGCCGCCCGGGAACGGGTGGCGGCAAAGTTCGGCACCGGCGAGTGGTTGCACCGGGTTCCCTGATCCCGGCAGCGCACTGACGGGCCGGCTGGCTGCGCACCGACAGCCGCACCGCATCGAACTCCGGGGTCAGTGCGCAGGGGCGCCCGCGGTGGATGAGTTGACGAGGGCGGCCTGGGCCTTGAGCGCGCGGAGCAGGTGGTCGCGCTGCTCCACGACGATCCGGCGCAGGGCGCGCGGCGCGTCGGGGTTGGCCTCCAGCCAGGCATCCGTCCGGCGCAGCACTGGGTGCCCGGCCGGCTCCATGCCTGGCCCCAGGTCCTGGTCCAGCGGGAACAGGCCCCGGACGATCCGGCTGGCGATCTCGATGCTTCGTTGCTCCCAGACGTCGCGCAGGCACCCGAAGTACGGCTCCACGTAGGGTTCCAGAAGTTCTCCCGGGGCGGTGGTGAACCCGCTGATGGTGGCGGTGAGCAACTGGTTGGACAGCCCGGTGCCGTGCACGGCTTCCTGCCAGGCGGCGTCCTTGACCGCCGGGTCCGGGCGCGCGGCCGCGGCTGTGGCGTGCCC
>NZ_BAAHNO010000027.1:0-52576 GCF_054656615.1 Arthrobacter sp. AD-310
CCCGCGGGCCGGCGTCCCCGGGTCGGGGAACCGTCCGTCAGCGGTCACAGCCCTGCCAGCCTGGCTTCGCCCCGCGCCGCCAGCTGCTCGCGGAGGCGGGCGCCCTCGGCTGCGGGGAGCCCCGGGATCCTGGCGTTGGTTCCCGGCGATGCCGTGTGGAGCTTGACCGTGCACAGGCCCAGGCCGCGCTCCACCGGTCCCACCGCGATGTCCACGTACTGCATCCGGCCGTACGGGACGGCCATGGTGCGCTGGAAGAAGATGCCGGTCCGGATCAGGAGGTCGTCATCGCGCTCGGCATAGCCGATGGCGCGGACCTGGCGGGGAATCAGCACCAGCCGCCACACGGCCACAACCAGCATCGCCGCCGGTACCGTTATGGCCAGCCACAGCGGCGGCCACCGCCACCAGCCCTGGAGGACCATAAAAAGGGGCAGGCAGAGGATCAGGACGGTGACCAGGTTTCCCAGCGCCCATTCCACCAGCCGTACGGTGATGTACTTGGGCGACACCCGCTGCCAGGCGATACCCGGCGGATCAATCGCCGCGGTATGCATATTCACCTTCCCCGGCGGCTTCCCCGCGGACGGCGCGGCCGGGCTTGCCGTCCACGCCCTTGGTGTCGCCGTCCTCGGGCGGGATCCGGCAGAACCGCTCCACCACCAGGCCCACCACGATCATCGCCAACCCGCCGCCCGCCATGGCAAGTGCCAGCCAGGTGATCCCCTGGTCGCTACGGAGGCTCCAGACGCGCAGCTGGTCCAGGAAGATCCCAACGTGCCAGCCCAGCAGGACCGTACCCGCGTAGGCGCACGCCTGCGCGAGGACCAGGGTCCGGGCGGCCAGGAGCGGATCGAGGGCCGTCTTCTTTTTGCTGCTGTCCTTGAGGCTGTTGCGCCACTTCAGGACCCGGATCCCCAGGACCAGGGTGATGGCGACAATCACGCCCATGGTGGCCAGCGCGGTGGCCGGCAGGACAGGGGTTGCCATGCTGTACCGGTTGGTTACCACCGTGGCGGACCAGCCTGCGACTGCCAGCACGACGCCAATCAGCAGCAGGCGCAGGGGGTTGATGGGCTTCATCGTTCCTCCACAGCCCCGGCCGTGGGCATCCCGTCCAGGTCACCGAAGCCGTCAAACGGTGCCAGATCCCCGAAATCCGAGGCGCGTGACGCCAGCACGCTGATGCGTTCCCCGTCCAGCTCAGCGCCCGGTTCGATCAGCGACCACGGGTACAGCACGAAGGCGCGGCTCGCGGCGCGGGGGTGCGGCAGGGTGAGCACCGGGTCGTCGCTGCGCAGGTCGCCGTAGGTGATGATGTCGACGTCGAGGGTCCGCGGCCCCCAGCGGACTTCACGTACGCGGTGGTGCTTGTTTTCGACCGCCTGGCAGTGCGCGAGCAGCTCCAGCGGCGGGAGGCTGGTCTCCACGGTTATGACCATGTTCAGGAAGTCGGGCTGGTTGGGCGGGCCGCCCACAGCCTTGGTCTGCACGATCGGCGAGACATCCAGGAGGCGTACCTCGGGCGGATCCACGAGGTCTGCCACCGCCTCGGTCAAGGTGTCATTCCGCTCGCCAAGGTTGCTTCCGAGGGCGAGCACCGCCTTTGCGTACCCCGTGTTCACGCCGTGTCCCCGTCCACTGGCCTTTCCCGGTGTAACCGGGCCGCGCTTTGGCCCCGGACTGCACGATTGCCTCGTGCTTCGCGATGGCCTCGTGCTTCGCGGTGGACGCTGACCGCCACGTCTCCGAAAGGCACCTCGATGGGCGCCTGCGGCTTGTGCACCGTGATGTCTACGGCCTCGAGTCGGAACTCTGCCAGCAGGCTGTCCGCTATCCGCACGGCCAGGGCCTCAATCAGGTTCAGCGGTTCCCCGGTAACCCATTCGGTAATACGCTGCGCCACTTCGCCGTAGTGTGCGGTGTCGCGGACGTCATCGGATTCCGCAGCCTTGGCGAAGTCGAGGTACAACACTGCATCCACGACAAAAGGCTGGCCCTCGCGGCGTTCAAAATCAAACACGCCGTGATAGCCGACGGCGGTCACACCGGTCAGCGTAATCCTGTCCATGGGTCCCCGGCCCTTTACTGTGTTTTGGGTGCGGTCTTAGCTGCTGCCGCCAGGCGGGCGGCAACCTTGACGGCGTCCAGGCTGGAGCCGACGTCGTGCACGCGCACCGCCCAGGCGCCACGCGAGGCGCTGATGGCTGTGATTGCGGCGGTGGCGGCGTCACGCTCCTCCGGCGAGGCGGACTTGCCGGCCACGGTGAGCAGGGTGCCGAGGAACCGCTTGCGGGAAGCGCCCACCAGTACCTTGTGGCCCAGGCTGTCCAGCTGGTCCAGGTTCTGCAGCAGTTCCCAGTTCTGTGCGTCGTTCTTGGCGAATCCCAGGCCCGGGTCGATGATGATCTGGTCCTGGCTGACGCCTGCCGCGTAGAGCTTGTCGCGCACGCCGGCCAGTTCGGCTGCCACTTCCGCTGCAACGTCCGTGTACTCGGCCAGGGAGTTCATGGTGCGGGCGTCACCGCGGCGGTGGGTGAGGACGTACGGGACCTTCGTGGCGGCCACGAGTTCGGCCATTTCCGGTTCGATGCTCAGGCCGGAGATGTCATTGATAATGGCGGCGCCAGCCTGGACGGCGGCGGCGGCGGTGGATGCGTGGGTGGTGTCGATGCTGACCAGCGCGCCGGCTTTGACCAGCGCTTCGATGACCGGCAGGACCCGGCGCTGTTCCTCTTCCGGGCTGACGTCCTCGGCGCCGGGCCGGGTTGATTCGCCGCCCACGTCAATGATGTCCGCGCCTGCATAGAACATCCGCAGGCCGGCCGCGACCGCGGTGTCCGCCGTGGCGTGCTTGCCGCCGTCGCTGAAGGAGTCGGGGGTGACGTTCAGGATTCCCATGACCAGGGTGCGGTCGATGGGGAGGTCCTCAAAACGGGCTGCCGGACGCGGTTTGCGCAGGATGGGCAGCGGCGAGGTTGCGGGCCCGGTTCCCGGGGCTGCAGCTAGTGAGTCCATGGTCTGTTTGGTTACCTTCCGAGGATGAGGCTCATGGCCTCGGCACGGGTGGCCGGGTCATGAAGCTGCCCGCGGACCGCACTGGTGACGGTCTTGGCTCCGGGCTTGCGGATACCGCGCATTGACATGCACATGTGCTCGCATTCAACAACAACGATGGCGCCGCGCGGCTGGAGGTGGCGGACCAGCGCTTCGACAATCTCCGTGGTGAGCCGCTCCTGCACCTGGGGGCGTCGGGCATAGATATCCACCAGCCGGGCCAGCTTGCTCAGCCCGGTCACTTTCCCGTCATGCGAGGGGATATATCCCACGTGGGCCATGCCGTGGAACGGCACCAGGTGGTGCTCGCAGGTGGAGTAGAAGGGGATGTCCTTGACCAGGACCAGCTCCTCGTGGTCCAGGTCGAAGGTGGTGGACAGGACGTCCGCAGGGTCGTGGTGCAATCCCGCAAACACCTCCGCGTAGGCCTTGGCCACCCGCTTGGGGGTGTCCACCAGGCCGCCCCGGTCCGGGTCCTCGCCAATGGCAAGGAGGATCTCGCGGACGGCCGCCTCGATCCTGGGCCGGTCCACTTTGGAGTGCTTGGCGTGGGAGGCAGCGTCCTCCGCCAGGGTGCCGGTGGAGGTGGGAGCGTCGTCGTCGTCGAAGGAAGTCACGAAGAAAGCTTAGCCGCGAAGGGTGTCGGGCCCCGATTCGGGGACGCCTCCCTGAAACGGAGCGTCTTCCGGAACGCCCTGCGGATGCGGCGGCTGGGCGTCCAGCGGCTCATCCAGGCGGGCCTGGGTGGCTTCCTCCTGGGCCTCGCGTTCGGCCCGTTCCCGCGGGGTTTCGACAGGGCCGGCCATCTGCACCGGGCGGGTCTCCTTGGACAGCCACACCTCGCGGAAATCGCGCTTGCGGACGTCACGGAAGATGTCGGCAATCTCGGCCTGGTTCAGGGTTTCGCGTTCCAGCAGCTCCAGGGCCAGGCGGTCCAGGACGTCGCGGTTTTCCGTCAGGATGGCGTAGGCCTCGTCGTGTGCCTGGTCGATCAGGCGGCGCACTTCCTCGTCCACAACATAGGCGATCTGGTCCGAGTAGTTGCGCTCGTGTCCGGCGTCGCGGCCCAGGAACGGCTCGCCGCCGCCCTGGCCGAGGCGTACAGCACCAACGCGTTCGCTCATGCCGTATTCGGTCACCATCTTGCGGGCGGTGCCGGTGGCCTTCTCAATGTCGTTCGACGCGCCGGTGGACGGATCGTGGAACACGATCTCCTCTGCCACGCGCCCGCCCATGGCGTACGCCATCTGGTCGAGGAGCTCGTTGCGGGTCACGGAGTATTTGTCGTTCTCCGGCACCACCATGGTGTAGCCCAGGGCGCGGCCGCGGGGAAGGATGGTGATCTTGGTGACCGGGGCGGAGTTCCGGAGGGCGGCCGCCACCAGCGCGTGCCCGCCTTCGTGGTAGGCGGTGATCTTGCGCTCGTGTTCCTTCATGACCCGGCTGCGCTTCTGCGGGCCGGCCATAACGCGGTCGATGGCCTCGTCCAGGGCGCGGTCGTCGATGAGGTTGGCGTTGGAGCGGGCGGTCAGCAGCGCGGCTTCGTTCAGCACATTGGCAAGGTCGGCACCGGTGTAGCCCGGGGTCTTCTTGGCCACGGCCTTGAGGTCCACGCCGGGCGCCATCGGCTTGCCCTTGGAGTGCACCTGCAGGATCTGGTCGCGGCCGATCAGGTCCGGGGCCTCGACGCCGATCTGCCGGTCGAAGCGGCCCGGGCGCAGCAGTGCGGGGTCCAGCACGTCGGGGCGGTTGGTGGCGGCGATGAGGATGACGTTGGTCTTGACGTCGAAACCGTCCATTTCGACCAGCAGCTGGTTGAGGGTCTGCTCGCGTTCGTCGTTGCCGCCGCCGATGCCGGCGCCGCGGTGCCGGCCGACGGCGTCGATTTCGTCCACGAAGATGATGGCCGGGGAGTTCGCCTTGGCCTGTTCAAAGAGGTCGCGGACGCGGGAGGCACCCACACCGACGAACATTTCCACGAAGTCGGAACCGGAGATGGAGAAGAACGGGACACCGGCTTCACCGGCGACAGCACGGGCCAGGAGGGTCTTGCCGGTACCAGGAGGGCCGTACAGCAGCACACCCTTGGGGATCTTGGCGCCGACGGCCTGGAACTTGGTGGGCTCCTGCAGGAATTCCTTGATTTCCTGCAGTTCCTCGACGGCTTCGTCGGAGCCGGCGACGTCCGCGAAGGTCACCTGCGGCATGTCCTTGCTGACCATCTTGGCCTTGGACTTGCCGAACTGCATGATCTTGGAGCCGCCGCCCTGCATGCGGGTCATCAGGAACCAGAACAGGGCGCCCAGGAGGATGACGGGGATCAGGAGGGACAGCAGACCGGAGAACCAGTTGCTTTCAATGGGCTGGTCCGTGTAGCCCTGCGCGGGCTTGGCGTCGGTGACGGCTTTGACGACGTCGTCGGCGCGGGCGTCCACGAAGAAGAACTGGACGCTCTTGCCCTTGTCCTGGCCGTCCAGGTTCAGGTTGTCCTTCAGGGTGAGGTCAACACGGTTCTCGCCGTCGAAGATCTTCGCCTGCTCCACCTGGTTGCCGGAGAGCAGTTCAAGGCCCTTGTCGGTGTCGATCCGTGCGGCACCGCCGGGAGCCAGCGTTGCAAAAGCCACCAGGAGCAGACCGACCACGACGACGATCCAGATGCCCGGGCCTTTGAAAAAGTTCTTAGCTTTCATCTGTTCGGGGCTGGCCCCGTCCCTTCTGGTAGTGCTGCACGGCGTGTAGTTTGCGCGCGTGATGGTGCTGCGTCAGCTTCTAGCTATACACCGTCCGGACTAGATCACGCATGATGAAAAGCAAAAGTTCCCTATGGGCGTAGCCGGGCCCAGGTACCCGCTTCTCCTGCCGGCCCGGCATTGCCAACCGGCCCAGTGCCGTAGCCGGCCCAGGGCCGTACCCGGAGCCTCAGACGTGCTGGTCCAGGTAGACGGGGTTGCCGTCCGGGTCGATCACGATGCAGCTCGCAGGCCCTGACGTGTCCTCGTCGGCTTCGGTGGCAAACGGCACGCCCTGTCCTTTCAGCTGCCGCTGCAGCTCCCGAACGTCGGTGAAGGATTCCACCGGTGCGGCGTTCTGGTCCCAGCCCGGGTTGAAGATCAGCACGTTCTTCTCGAGCATGCCCTTGAACAGCCCGATGTTCGTGTCCCCGTTCTTCATGATGACCCAGTTCTGGTCCGGATCTCCTGCGTACGGAGTAAAACCGAGCTTCCCGTAGAACTCCATGGAAGCTGCCAGGTCCTGCACGGCCAGGCCCACCGAAAAACCGCCGAGCTGCATGGGAGCCTACTCGTAGACGTGCGGGGCCAGGGTGCCCACGAAGTCCAGGTTGCGGTACTTTTCGGCGTAATCCAGGCCGTAGCCCACTACGAACTCGTTGGGGATATCGAAGCCGACGTACTTGACGTCGATCTCCACCTTCGCGGCCGTGGGCTTGCGGAAAGCGGTGCAGATCTCCACGGAGGCGGTGCCGCGGGATTCCAGGTTGGTCTTCAGCCAGGACAGGGTCAGGCCGGAGTCGATGATGTCCTCGACGATCAGCACGTCCTTGCCCATCAGGTCCGTGTCCAGGTCCTTCAGGATGCGCACCACGCCGGAGGACTGGGTCCCGGAACCGTAGGAGGACACGGCCATCCAGTCCATGGACACGTGGCTGTGCAGGGCGCGTGCAAGGTCCGCCATAACCATCACGGCTCCCTTGAGCACGCCCACGATGAGCAGTTCGCGGCCTTCATAGTCTTTGTCGATCTGCGCGGCGAGTTCGGTGATCCGCTGCTGGATCTGTTCCTTGGTGTAGAGAACGTGCTTGAGGTCTGCCTGGACGTCGTTTGAATCCACCAATGGCTCCTGTGTAGATACGGGGGTGCGACTATTTTTCGGGCGGTTTTTGAGGCCGGAACACTAGCTTCCCACAGCGCGGCCCTCCACGGGGAACGGATCCGGGGCCGGCACCCTCTGGCTGCGCACCGGCGCTGTCCAGCTGGGCAAGGGACAACCGATATACGCTGACGCCGCCGGGAAGTTCGACCGGCCCCGCAGAGCCCTGCCGCCGCAGCAGCGCTTCGGCGGCCAACAGCCGCTGGTAGCTGGGCTGCTGCCCGCCGACGTCGGCCGCTGCCTTGGCGATCACGCGGAACCTGATGGCGGGGGCGAGGGCGCGCAACGCCTCCTCGGGAAGGGCCACACCGGGCCCTTGGTGCTCAGCCAGTGACGCATAAGTGCTTTCCGCCACATCCTCCAGGTAGTCGGCGTCCAGCTGCAGGATGGCCGCCGTCCGGGCGAGGGACTCTGCGACGCCGGGCCCCAGCTTTTCCTCCAGGTGAGGCAGGACCTCCACGCGGGTGCGCGACCGGGCGAATGCCAGGTCCGTGTTGGTCGGATCATGCCACGGGTCCAGCTCCTCCACTGCACAGATTTCTTCCGTATCCGCCCGGCGGAGCCCCAGGAAAGGCCGCAGCAGGATGCTGTCCCCGCTGCCGGGACGGGATGGACGCATCCCTGCCAGCGACCGCGTTCCCGATCCCCGGGCCAGGCCCAGCAGCACCTGTTCGGCCTGGTCGTCCAGCGTGTGTCCCAAAAGGATGGCGTCGGCACCCTGCCCGGCGGCGGCCGCTTCCAGCGCTTCGAGCCGGGCCTCGCGGGCGGCCGCCTCCGGCCCCATCCCGGTACGCGCCACAGTCACTGTCCGGACCTCCACCGGCGCGAGGCCGAGATCCCGAAGGGCCTTCGCGGTGTGCGCCGCCACCTGGCCGGACCCGTCCTGCAGCTGGTGGTCCACCACGACGGCGCCCGCGGTGACGGGATGGCCGTCAACGTGGCCGCGGCGCGAGAAATAGGCCGCCACGGCGGCGAGGGCCAGGGAATCCGGTCCCCCGCTGCAGGCCACCAGCAGGTGCCGCGGGTACCCGGCCTGCGCCAGCGCGTCACCCAGCATCTTCCGGGCGGTGCCGACGACGGGCGTCAGCCGGCCGGGCTTCCGTCGTCCGCTCCGCTGTGCTGCCGGCGGCGCGGGTTCGGAAGGAGAAGGTGAGGAAGGCATGGGTGCCGCTGGCGGAAGGGTAGCGTCGGGCAACTACAGCCCCATCCGCTCAAGCCACAGCTTGGCATCGTGGATTTCAGGTTCGGTGGGCAGGTGGTCCACGGATTCCCAGACCCGGTTGAAGCCTTCCATGCCGGCAACGTCCACCACGGCCCGGACGAACCGGGCGCCGTCGGAGTACTGGCGCATCTTGGCGTCCAGGCCCAGGAGGCTGCGGATGAACTTTTCGATCACGCCGCGGTCCTTGCCGCGGTCGTTGAAACGCTGCCGGATGGTTTTCACGGACGGGACAATGCTGGCGTCGACGGCGTCCATCACCACGTTCGCGTGGCCTTCCAGCAGGCTCATTACAGCCGTGAGGTGCGAGATGGCGGCCTTCTCCTCAGGATCCTGCAGCAGGTCCAGGATGGCGCCGCGGCCGGGGGTGTTCCCCGGAGCGGTGCGGTCCTTGAGGGAGCGGGCGGCTGCCGTGGCGCGTTCCATCAGGGAGTCCACGTTCCCGAGCAGGTGCCCGCTCAGGTCGTCGATCTGCTGCAGCATGTGCTCCCGCAGCCAGGGTGCCGCGGCGAACTGCACGCGGTGCGTCTGTTCGTGCAGGCACACCCAAAGCCGGAAGTCCTCCGGGGTGACATTGAGTTCCCGCTCTACGGAGACGATGTTCGGTGCCACCAGCAGCAGCCGGCCGCCGGAAGGAGCGTTGGACCCCTCGGCCAGCGCGGCAAAGGGGTCGTACTGGCCGAGGACCTTGCTGGAAAGGAAGGCCAGGACCGCTCCCAGCTGGCTGCCGGTGATGGCACCGCTGACGCTTGCCGCCGCAGGGCTCAGCGTGCCGCGCCGGTTCTCGAGCATTTTCTGCATGGCGGGCTTGAGCATCACCGAGAAGCTCTGCGTGTTGGCCTTGGCCCACGACGCCCGGTCCACCACGAGAACAGTGGAATCGCGGAGGTCCCTGGCGGCCTCCAGCCCGGAGATCTCGTGGACGTGCTCAACCGACTGGTCCGCCAGGCGGCGAAGGCTGTCGACGGCGTCACCAATTTCGGCAGCGGACAGGACGGGCCCGGCGGGGGTAAGCCGCGCGGCTGTGGAGGCGGCGAGGTCCCAGTTGATCAGGGCCGATGCCGGGCCGGACACGGCCGGTGCTGACGAATCACGTGCGGTGGACTCCATAGGTCCCATCAGAACACAGCAGGCTGGGACTCGTCCTTAAGTTCGCTCACCGGCGAACCATCCTGCCCCTCCCGGATTCGCGACGGAGCACTGCGCCAGCCGGGCACCACCGGGCCGGTCCGGCACGAGTCCTAGCGGCAGCCGCAAGACGCCAGCGCTGTCGCGGCACGGTCCAGCGCCGCCCTGTTTCCGGCTGCGCCGGGGGTGAGCCCGTTGCCGATGAAGGAGAACACCAGCAGCCGGCCGTCGGCGTCCACCACATACCCGCTCAGCGCCAGCACCGTATTCAGCGTGCCGGTCTTGGCCCGCACCAGCCCGGCACCTGCCACCGTCGTCTCGTCCGCGTACCGGGTGTCCAGTGTCCCGGTCAGGCCCGCGACGGGGAAGCCGTCCAGCGCCTCCCGCAGCCTGCTGTCCGTTCCGGAGGTGATGGCACGGACGACGTCGGTGAACTGGCGGGCCGTCACCTGGTTGCCCATGGCCAGGCCGCATACATCCACCAGCGTGGTGGAGTCCGCGAGGATCCCCGCGTCGGCAAGCTGGCCACGGACGGCCGCGGCTGCACCGTCATTGCTGCCGGCCATTCCCGCTGCAAGGGCGGCCATCCGGCCCAGCACCTCCGCCAGGTAGTTGTCCGACGTCTGCAGCATGAGGTTGACCTGTTCGGCGACGGTGGCGGACTCGGCCTTCGCCAGGACGGTTTGGGGGCTTTCCGCTGAGGGCCCGGGCGCGCGTTCGACGCCGGCCGCCACCGTCAGCCCCCCGGCCGCACCCGCGGTCCGCAGCGCTGCGGCGAACGCCTCCGCGGCCGTTAGGGCGGAGTCCTGGGGGCGCGGCCCGGCAGCATCGGGGGCAAAGCGTGCGGAATTGAGCGCGAGCGGGTACAGCGGCGCCACTTCTCCGGCAGCGACGTCCCCTTCCTGCCAGGCCGGGTTCAGCGCCGGACCGGTGAACAGGGAATCGTCCACCAGGACTTTGACCTCGCCGGTTGTTCCCGCGCCCTTCAGCGCCTCAACCGTGCCGGCCGCGAGCGTGGCAAGCCCGGCGTGGCCCAGTACCTGTTCCGTATCGGATTCCCCGGCTTCCAGCAGGACGTCTCCACCACCGGTGAGGACCACCTGCCCCGCGGCCGGCCCGGCCAGCACGCGGGTTTCGAACCGGTGCTCCGGACCCAGCGAGCGCAGGGCGGCGACGGCGGTCAGCAGTTTCAGGTTCGACGCCGGCACGCGGCTGGCAGAGCCGCCCCGGTCAAAAAGGACCTGGCCCGTCAGCGCATCCTGGACCATTCCCGTGAAAGTACCCTCGCCGTCGGCCTTCAGCAGCGGCTCGACCTGCGCGGTCAACAACTCCCGGGACGGAACCGGCGCTGGACCGCCCGGGGACACGAGGCCCTGCCGGTCCGACAGCGTGGCCGGGGCCTGCTGCCACGCGGGGGCCGGCGGTGCGGGCGGCGGGGGCGGAGGCCCCAGGAATCCGGGGGCAACCAGAAACGCGGCGGGGAGGAGAAGGGAAACCAGGAGGGCGGTCAACAGGACCAGCGGCCAGTGCCGGACAAGGCCGGACGCTCCGTGCCCGCCAACCCGGCGGGTGCGGTCGGTCCACGCGTCCGCGCCGGTTGTTTTGGTCATGCTGGTGCTGGTCCTCAAGTCCTGAAATATCCCCACAAGTTCCTGATTCCAGGGCCTCTCGCTATATTCTCAATAGTAGTCGGCGGCTCGGACATCCCCTTGTGGTGGTCCGTCACGTATGCCGCGCACCCCCTGCAATTGCCGAGGAGCATTCCATGAAGCACGACGTGACCATCGAGATCCCCAAGGGATCACGCGTCAAGTACGAAGTTGACCACGAGACCGGCCGCGTCCGCCTGGACCGCGTCCTGTTCACTGCCATGCAGTACCCCACCCACTACGGCTACTTCGAGAACACCCTCGGCGAAGACGGCGACCCGCTGGACGCACTGGTGCTCCTGCAGGACTTCGACCTGCACCCCGGCGTTATCGTCGAATCCCGCCCCATCGGCGTCTTCAACATGACCGACGACGGCGGCGGGGACGCCAAGATCCTGTGCGTACCGGTTGATGCCCGGTTCGACCACATCCAGGAAGTCAGTGACGTCAACGAGTTCCTGATCAAGGAAATCGAGCACTTCTTCACCCGCTACAAGGACCTCGAGCCGGGCAAGTGGGTCAAGGCCGAGGGCTGGGGCGACCGCGCCGCCGCCGAAGCCGAACTGGAAGCCTCCATCAAGCGCTACGTCCCCACCGGACACTGAATTTCGCGCCTGCGACGCAACGCGGGGTCTCTTCGCGCCTATTCCATCAACGGAATTGGGCCGGAAGTGACCCCGCGTTGGTGGTTTAAGGTGGAGGGTGCTCTCAGAACCAGCCTTCACCCCGCCGTGCGGACCCGTGACCGGCCGGCGGGACGGGGACGTCCTGCGCGCAGCAGGCATTCCCTATGCCACTGCTGCCAGGTTCCAGCCGCCTGCCCCGGCCCCTGACTGGACTGAGCCGCGCGCCGCCACGTCCCCCGCCCCGGCCTGCCCGCAGGGCCCCGTCCCGTTCCTCGACGACGTCCTGGGCACCCGCTACGGCGAACTTCCGGGCAGTGAGGACTGCCAAAACCTGTCCGTCACCATGCCCGCCGATCTTGCTCCCGGCGAGCGGCTGCCGGTCATGGTCTGGATCCACGGCGGTTCCTACACGACCGGTTCAGGCGACCTCGCCATCTTCGATCCGGCAGCCCTGGTGGCCGAAAACCGCGTCATTGTGGTCTCTGTGACCTACCGGCTGGGGCTGTTCGGGTTCCTGGCCACCCGGAACGGACGGCCCGCGAACCTGGGCCTGCTGGACCAGCTGGAAGCGTTCCGGTGGGTGCAGCGCAACATCGCCGCGTTCGGCGGCGACCCGGGCCGCGTCACGGCATTCGGGCAGTCCGCCGGCGGTGACGCCATCGCGCACCTGATGGCGACTCCGGAAGCGCCGTCGCTGTTCCAGCGCGCCATCATCCAGAGCGCGCCGCTGGGCATCGCCCGGGGCCGGGCCAGGATGAACCACGCCATGGGCATCGCCGCGGAAGCCGTGACGGAAGAAACCCCGGCCATGGAGGTGGTGGACCTCGAGGCGCACGTGGCGCAGGTGGCACGGAAGTTCGGCATGCTGGCCGCAATGCCTTTCGGCACCCAGTACGGGCACGCACCCCTGCCGGCGGAAAAGGAAATCGAGGCCGCATGGAACCGCACGGCCCCGAACATTGACGTCCTCATCGGCCACACCTCCGGGGAGGCGCGCCTGTTCCTGCCGCGGAGCCCGGTCCTGATGCGCCTGCTGAAAGTTCCCGGGATCGGCCCCGCCGCAGTCCGCGCCGTCGACAAGGTGGTGACCGAAACCGTCTACGGCAGGGCGTCACGGCGGTTCGCGCGCCGCCACGCACGGGCAGGCGGAAAGGCACACCACTACCTGCTGGACTGGCAGGCTCCGGGAAACCTCTTCGGCGCAGCCCACACCATCGACCTTCCGCTGCTCTTTGGCAATCGCAGCACATGGGATGGCGTGGGACTCATCGCGGGTGCTGACTGGGCGCAGGTGGACATGACCGGCCGGGCCGTACGGGCGCTGTGGAGCTCCTTCGCCCGCGGTGACGACCTCGGCGAGGCCGGAGCCATCAACGGTGCCCTCCGCTACCACAGGATCGGGGACGCGTGAGGACCCTCGGCGTTGACCTGGCCGCGGCGGCGAAAAAGACCGCAGTGGCTGTCCTGGAGTGGGATGAGGATTCCCCCGGCCATGGTTCGGCCAGGCTCGTGCACGCGGCGCTTGGCGTGGAGGACCAGGACATCGTGGACCTGTTCGGTGGCAGTGACATGACCGGGGTGGATTGCCCGGTCGGCTGGCCGGACGCCTTGGTCCCGTTCCTCACCGGGCATGCAAAGTTCGACGCCGGCCCCGTCTTGGAGCACGACGGCATCGCGGGTCGGCGGCTGCTTGCCTACCGGGACACCGACCGGTTCTGCACCGCCCGGACAGGGCTGATTCCGCTGAGCGTCTCGGCGGACCGCCTGGCGCACCCGGCGATGCGCTGCGCCGTGATCCAGGCGAAGATCGCGGGGCTGCACGGCCCCCAGCCCAGGGACGGTTCCGGCCGGCTGGCCGAGGTCTGCCCCGCGGCATCACTGAAGATCTGGGGCCTCGGCGGGCGCGGCTACAAGGGAAGCGGCGCTGCGGAGGCGCAGCGCCTCGGCGTGCTGCTCGGCAGTCTCCGGGCGCAGGCACCGTGGCTGGACCTGGCCGGGCACGAGGACGCACTGGCACGTTCGGACGACCTGTTCGACGCCGTCGTCGCCTCCCTCACCGCCCGCGCCGTGGCCCGCCGTCGTACCCTCCTGCCGGACGATGCGCACGCGGCGGCAGCCCGCAGCGAAGGCTGGATCCACCTGCCTGCCAGCGGCCTGGACGGGCTGCCTGGCTGAAGGCTAGCCGCCCAGCTTCCAGTTGCGGATTTCCTCCGGGTCCTCGCCGTGGGTCCGGGTGTGCTCCCATGCGTGCATCCGCCGGTCCTGCAGGTCCTGCCGCAGGAGCGAGTGCTTCTCGGCCAGCCCCGGCACCCGGTCGATGGCGTCGATGGCCAGCTGGAAGCGGTCGATGCCGTTGAGCATGGCCATGTCGAACGGCGTGGTGGTGGTGCCTTCCTCCTTGTAGCCGCGGACGTGCAGGCCCTCCTGATTGGTGCGCCGGTAGGCCAGCCGGTGGATCAGCGACGGGTAGCCGTGGTACGCGAAAATGATCGGCTTGTCGGTGGTGAAGATCCCGTCGAAGTCGCGCGCCGGGAGCCCGTGCGGATGCTCGCTTTCGTCCTGCAGGCGCATCAGGTCCACGACATTGACCACACGGACCTTCAGCCCCGGTGCGCCTTCCCGCAGCAGTTCCGCGGCGGCCACGGTCTCAACGGTGGGGACGTCACCGGCGCAGGCCAGGACGACGTCGGGCTCCTCGCCGGGGACCTCGGATCCGGCGAATGTCCAGATCCCCAGGCCGCGGCGGCAGTGGTTGGCGGCGTCCGCTGGGCCCAGCCAGGTGGGTGAAGGCTGTTTGCCACTGACCACGATGTTGACGTAGTCCGTCGAATCCAGGCAGTGCTCCATCACGGACAGCAGGGTGTTCGCGTCGGCCGGCAGGTACACCCGGATGACCTCGGCCTTCTTGTTCACGGCGTGGTCGATAAAGCCCGGGTCCTGGTGCGAGAACCCGTTGTGGTCCTGCTGCCAGACGTGCGAGGACAGGATGTAGTTCAGCGACGCAACGGGCTGGCGCCAGGGCAGCGTCCGGTGCACCTTCAGCCACTTGGCGTGCTGGTTGAACATCGAGTCGACAATGTGGATGAAGGCTTCGTAGCAGCTGAAGACCCCGTGCCGCCCGGTCAGGAGGTAGCCTTCCAGCCAGCCCTGGCACAGGTGTTCGCTCAGCACCTCCATGACCCGGCCGGACCGCGCGAGGTGCTCGTCGACGTCGTCAATCCGGTACTGCCACACCTTGTCGGTGACCTCGTAGACGTTCTGCAGACGGTTCGACGCCGTCTCATCAGGGCCGAACAACCTGAAGTTCTCCATGTTCAGCGCCACGACGTCCCGCATCCAGGACCCCAGCGTCATCATGGGGCTGACGCGCTCGGTGCCGGGCTCGGCAACCTCGACGGCGTAATCCCGGTAGGCGGGCAGCTTCAGCGCCCGTCGCAGCAGGCCGCCGTTGGCGTGCGGGGTGGCGCTCATCCGGTAGTCCCCGGTGGGCGCGGCCTCGGCGACGTCGGGCCGGAGCCGGCCGTCGCCGTCGAACAGTTCATCCGGCAGGTAGGAGCGCATCCATTCCTCCAGCTGCCGCAGGTGCTCGCCGTTGGTCCGGACCTCAGACAGCGGAACCTGGTGGCTGCGCCATGTCCCCTCCACCTGCAGGCCGTCCACCTTGCGCGGTCCGGTCCAGCCCTTTGGCGAGCGGAGCACGATCACGGGCCAGCGGGCCGCGCCGGTTTCCCCCGCACCCGCGGCGCCTTCCCTTCCGTTGCGCCCGCTGCGGTGGGAGTCCTGGATGGCGCGGATATCCGCGAGGCACCGGTCCAGGACCTCGGCAAAGTCCCGATGTGCCTTCTCCGTGGCGTCGGGATCATCAACGGTGACGAAGTACGGCTCGTGGCCATAACCGCGCAGCAACTGCTCCAGCTGCCGCTCCGGCATGCGGGCCAGGACGGTGGGGTTGGCGATCTTGTAGCCGTTCAGGTGCAGGATGGGCAGCACCGCCCCGTCCGTGGCCGGGTCCAGGAAGTTGTGTGAGTGCCAGCTGGCAGCGAGCGGCCCGGTTTCGGCCTCTCCGTCTCCAATCACGACGGCGGTGACCAACTGGGGGTTGTCGAACACCGAGCCGTAGGCGTGCGCCAGCGAGTACCCGAGTTCGCCGCCCTCACTGATGGAGCCGGGGCTTTCCGGCGCCGCGTGGCTGGGAATGCCGCCGGGGTAAGAGAACTGGCGGAAGAGCTCGGCCATCCCGGCCTCGTCGTTACCCACGTGGGCGTAGGTTTCGGAGTACGTTCCCTCCAGCCAGGCATTGGCGACGACGGCGGGGCCGCCATGGCCGGGACCTGCCACGAAGAGCATCTCGGTTGAGTCGCGGCGAATGGCGCGGTTCAGGTGCGCGTACACGAAGTTCAGCCCCGGGGTGGTCCCCCAGTGGCCCAGCAACCGGGACTTGGTGTGTTCCGGCTGGAGCGGCTCGCGCAGCAGGGGGTTGGAACGGAGGTAGATCTGGCCCACCGAAAGATAGTTCGCGGCGCGCCACCAGCGGTCCACGAGTTCGAGCTCTTCCCGCTGTATTCCGTCCTGCCGCACTTCATCCTGCCCGGTGCTGCCTGCCATAACCATCCTTACGTCGGGTGTGCCGCTGCAGGCGGCCGCTCCCCCCATCGCAACAGATGGAGGGGAAGGCAGGCAAGCCCCGCCGTCAGAAGCTTGCCATCCTCACAAGGGGCACCTGTAGGGTACTAAGCAAGCTTAGCTTCTGCCGAGGTGGAGGCTGGGAACATCCAACGTGGGGAGACCAAGACATGCCAGCCGAAGACGACATCGTAATTCCCGGGGTTCCATCCAGCGAGCCTCCTGCACGTGAAGAGCCCACCACCCCCCGTGAGCCTCTGCCGCCGAAACCCGACCAGCGCGCCCCTGAAGCGGTCTCCCCCACGGGAAGCCCCACCGGTGCGCCGGCCTCCGCACGGGCCCAGTCCGGCCAGTACCTGACCACGGCCCAAGGGCTCCGGTTGCATGACACCGACCATTCGCTGAAAGCCGGTGCGCGCGGCCCAATCTTGCTGCAGGACCACCACCTGCGCGAGAAGATCACCCATTTCGACCACGAGCGGATCCCGGAGCGCGTTGTCCATGCGCGGGGAGCGGGAGCCCACGGAGTGTTCCGCTCCTACGGGACCGCGGCCAAGGTCACCCATGCCGGCTTCCTTGCTCCGGACGTGGAAACACCGGTGTTCGTGCGGTTCTCCACGGTGCTGGGTTCCCGCGGGTCCGCCGACGCTGTCCGGGACACGCGCGGCTTCTCCACGAAGTTCTATACCGACGAGGGCACCTACGACCTTGTCGGGAACAACATTCCGGTGTTCTTCATCCAGGACGGCATCAAGTTCCCGGACATAGTGCACGCTGCCAAGCCGCACCCCGACCGGGAAATCCCGCAGGCCCAGAGCGCGCACGACACGTTCTGGGACTTCGTATCGCTCCACACCGAGGCCCAGGCCCACACCATGTGGAACATGTCCGACCGGGGCATCCCCCGGTCCTACCGGACCATGGAGGGCTTTGGCGTCCACACCTTCCGCCTGGTCAACGCCGCCGGTGACACCACCCTGGTGAAGTTCCACTGGAAGCCGAAGCAGGGCGTGCACTCCCTGGTGTGGGAGGAAGCCCAAATCATCAACGGCATGGACCCGGACTTCCACCGGCGTGACCTGGCCGACGCCATTGAGGCCGGCGCCTACCCGGAGTGGGAACTGGGCATCCAGACCTTCCCGGACACCGAAGACCAGATGTTCCAGGGCATCGACCTCCTGGACCCCACGAAGTTCGTCCCCGAGGAACTCGCGCCGGTGCAGCCGATCGGCCTCATGACCCTCAATGCGAACCCCACCAACTACTTCGCGGAGACCGAACAGGTGGCGTTCCACCCGGGGCATCTGGTGCCGGGCATCGACGTCACCAACGATCCGCTGCTGCAGGTCCGCCTGTTCTCCTACCTGGACACGCAGATCTCCCGCCTGGGCGGGCCCAACTTCGCACAGATCCCCATCAACCGTCCGCACGCCCCGGTCAACGACATGCTCCGCGACGGCATGCACCAGACGGCGGACCACGCCGGAGTTGCGCCCTACCGGCCCAATTCGCTGGACGGCGGGTGCCCGTTCCTGGCAGGGCAGGACATGGGGGCGTTCGTGGATGTCCCGGAAGCGGTTGCGGAATCCCTCAAGGAGCGGCGCAACCCGGCCACCTTCGACGACCACTTCAGCCAGGCCCGGCTGTTCTTCCGGAGCCTGAGCCCGGTGGAACAGGACCACGTGATCCAGGCGTACACGTTCGAGCTCGGCAAGTGCTACGAAACCGCCGTCCGCGAACGCCAGCTCCAGGCCCTGGCCAACATCGACGCCGGTCTTTGCGCCGCCGTCGCGGACGGGCTGGGCATGCCCGCGCCCGAGGCCACTGAGCAGGTCCAGGACCGCGACCCCAGCCCTGCGCTCTCCCAGGTGGGCGAAACCTGGCCGGTTGCCGGGCGGGTGGTGGGCATCATCGCCGATTCCTCCAGCGACCTGGCCCAGGTTGAGGACGCCCGGAAGGCGCTCGACGGCAGGAGCATGCTTCCGCTGGTCATCGCACCCACCGGCGGCACGCTTTCCTCCGACGGGCTTTCGGTGACGGTGCAGCGGACCTTCCTGACGGCCCGGTCAACCGAGTTCGACGCGCTGATCGTGGCCGGAGGCAAGCAGCCCGCCCCTGACGCTACAGCGGGCCGCGACGCCAAGGCCGGAGAGCCGGTTGAAACCCCAGACCCCCGGGTGGCCCTCATGCTCTCCGAGGCGTACCGGCATGCCAAAGCCATCGGCGTCTGGGGCTCCGGCTCGACCGTCCTGGGAGCGGTGGGCATCGGACAGGAGACTGTTGGCATCGCCGCCGGGGACAGCGCAACTGAAGTGGCGGCCCAAGTCGCCGGGCTGCTTGCCGCGCACCGCGCCTGGGACCGGTTCCCGGCACACGGCGTGGCTGGATCCGGAGCCGCGCCCGGGATTGGGGAGCAGTAAGCCGCAACCGCTACCTGCTCCTGAATGCCGGTGTGCCCGGGCCCGCATCGAACCTGATGCGGGCCCGGTGTTTCCTGGGCGGGAATACCGGGCACCTGTCAATGAAACAAGCCGTTTCGCAATTCCTACTTCCGGGTAGTGTGGATCCAGAATGTTCACCCTCACCATTAACCAGACGGACAGCCGGCGCGACGGTGACCGGGTTCCGCAGCTGCTCAAGGACCTGCGGCATATCCCCGCGCGCCTGGACTTTGACCGCTCGGTTGAGGACGAAGTCCAGGGCATCGTGGACTGCCCGCACCAGGCTGTGGACGCGGCCCTGATCGCACTGCGCAACGGCGCCTGGTACGTGGGGATCGGCGCCGGCCCGGTCAACGAGCCGCTTCCCAACCAGATCAAGGACGCCTCCGGTCATGGACTGGTCTACGCCCGGCGCGCCGTGGACCGGCTGCGCAACAGCAAGGAACGGATCCCCGTGGCCGTCGAGGGTCCGCTGGCGGATGTGGCGCACGACGCCGAAGCGGTGCTGAGGCTGCTCGGCCACATCGTCCGTGAGCGTTCGGGGGCGGAGTGGCGCGTGCTTGACCTGCTGACCCCGGGGGTCCGCGGCCAGCAGAAGGCCGTGGCGCAGGAACTGGGCATCACCACGCAGGCAGTCAGCAAAGCCGTGGCCAGGGCGCAGTGGAACGAGGAACACGCTGCACGCCCCGCCGCCGCCCGGCTCCTCGCACTAATCCTGGAAGTGCGCTGATCCTGGAAGTGCGCTGATTGTCCAAGCGAGCTGACGCCCGAGGCGCGTTGATGCCCGACGTCCGCTGACGGCGGAAGCCGCGTCCCGCCGTCGGGCGGCCTGCCGGGGCTTTAGTTGCCGGTGGCGGCCAGCACGGGCTCGCCGTTGAAGTATTCCAGCTGCCAGCCGTTGATGGTGTGGTGGTGGGCCAGGTTGAGGACCGCGTTGTTCACGCTGGTGAGGGTCTGGCCGGTGGCACGGCTGAGGGTGACCCGGAGCAGCGTGCCGTGGGTGACCACCAGCAGCCGCTGGCCGCGGAACTCCTCGGCGAGGGCCTCGAGCGCGGCGAGCCCGCGGGTTGCTGCCTCGTCTTCGCTTTCGGCGCCCTTGAACCCGCCGGGTTCACGGAGCGCCTCCAGTTCCGGACCTGCCTGCATGCCCTCGGCCGGGCCGAAGCTGCGCTCGGTCAGTTCCGGAACGCGGCGCGCCACCTTCAGGCCGAGGCCTTCAGCGATGATGTCCGCCGTTTCGGCGGCACGGCCCAGCGGCGAGGAGACGATCGCGTCCCATTCGTACGGGGCAAGGACGGCGACGGCGTCCCTCGCCTGCCCGCGCCCGACGTCATTCAGCGGAATGTCGGTGGATCCCTGCAGCCGGCGCTCGGCGTTCCAGTCGGTCTGGCCGTGGCGGACGAGGGCGAACGTCGTAAGGGTCATGCCTTCTATTCTGCCTTGGCTCCGGGCAGGGTCCGGACGGAGGCGACTTCGACGCGTCTCACAGCAGGCTGCGTAGCACGTGCGCCGCGCCGTCGTCGAACACCGAATGGGTGACTTCGTCGGCGACCGTGATGACTTCCTCGGGCGCCTGGCCCATCGCCACGCCCCGGCCGGCCCAGCCAAGCATTTCGATGTCGTTCCGGCCGTCTCCGATGGCAACGGTGTGGTTGGGGTCGATGCCGAGCTGGAGCCGGAGGTTTTCCAGGGCGCTGGCCTTGGTGACCCCGGCTGCTGCGATGTCCAGCCAGGCAGTCCAGCCCACCGAGTACGTCACGCCGGCAAGGCCGATATGCTCGATCGCCTCGGTGAACTCCTCAGGCGTGTTCTCGGTGCTGAACACCACCACGCGGACGGCTGTGGCCTCGAGCATGGTCTGGAAATCCACGCCCACAGCCTCGACGCCGAAGCTGGCGTCCTGGAAGCGTTCGGTGGACAGGAAGTTCCCCTCGGCGTCCTCCAGTGCGTACTTGGCGGAGGGCAGCCGCTCGCGCAGTGCCCGGAGAGCCGGTGCGGGATCGAACGTGGCCTTGTGGATGACCTCGTAGCCGTTCTCGAGCTCCGGGTGGAGCCGGAGCGTGACGCCGCCGTTGCAGCAGACGGCGTAGCCGCGTTCCATGCCGATTTTCTCGATGATGGGCAGGGTGGCGTTGAGGGACCGGCCGGTGGCGATCATGACTTCATGCCCTGCGGCGACGACCGCCTGCGCGGATTCCCGTACGCCGGGCGACATGTGGCCGTCGTGGTCCACGAGGGTGCCGTCCACGTCCAGTGCGACCATCAGCTTGCGGCCGTTGAGCCCGGAAGTGTTGTTGTAGTTGTCTCGCCGGTCATCGTTGCCGGCGACTGAGGTTTCAGTCAGCGTTGTCATTCCCACAGTGAACCAGACGTAACTGACCTGCGCTAGGACGCGCGCCACAGATTTGTTGAATACCGCGTAAACACTTACCGGGCCGCCCTGGACCGTCCCGGCCCCCAAAGAAGCTTGTCCGCGAATCCGGCCCTTCAAGGCCCGGAGCCGCGGACAAGCCCGGGAATAGAAACCCTAGAGGACCGGCAGGACCTCGAGGCCGCCCAGATACCCTTGCAGTGCCTTGGGGACGTTGACGGACCCGTCCGGGTTCTGGTGGTGCTCCAGCAACGCCACGATCCAGCGGGTGGTGGCCAGGGTGCCGTTCAGCGTTGCCACGGCGCGGGTGCCCTTGGATACGCCATCCGCGTTCACCGCACGCTCACGGATGTTCAGGCGGCGGGCCTGGAAGGTGGTGCAGTTGGAGGTGGAGGTCAGCTCGCGGTATGCGCCCTGGGTGGGGACCCAGGCTTCGCAGTCGAACTTCCGGGCCGCGGAGGTGCCGAGGTCGCCGGCGGCGGTGTCGATCACCCGGTAGGGCAGCTCGCACTTGGCCAGCATCTCCTCTTCCCAGGCGAGCAGGCGCTTATGCTCGGCGGCGGCCTCTTCAACGGTGGTGTAGATGAACATCTCCACCTTGTTGAACTGGTGCACCCGGATGATGCCGCGGGTGTCCTTGCCGTGGGAGCCGGCCTCGCGGCGGTAGCAGGAGCTCTGCCCGGCGTAGCGGATGGGACCTGCGGAGAGGTCCAGGATTTCGTCGGCGTGGTAGCCGGCCAGGGACACCTCGGACGTGCCCACCAGGTAAAGGTCGTCTTCGGCCAGACGGTAGATCTCGGCGTCGTGCTTGACGTCGAAGCCCGTGCCCTGCATCGTCTCCGGACGCACCAGGGTTGGGGTGATCATGGGGATGAAGCCCGCCTCGATGGCCTGGTCCATGGCCATCTGCAGCAGCGCCATTTCCAGCCGGGCGCCCACGCCGCGGAGGAAGTAGAACCGGGCACCGGAAACCTTGGCGCCGCGTTCCATGTCGATGGCGCCGATCAGTTCACCGATTTCCAGGTGGTCACGGGGTTCGAAGTCCGGGAACTCGCGCGGGGTGCCGACGGTCTTGACCACCACGTAGTCGTCCTCGCCACCCTCGGGAACGCCGTCCTCGATCAGGTTGGGGATGGTCCGCAGCAGTTCGTCCTGCTTGGTCTGCGCGGCGTCCGCCTCGGCGGATGCGGCCTTGACTGCGTTGGCCAGTTCCTTGACCTCGGCGAGCAGGGCCTGCTTCTCCTCGCCCTTGGCCTGCGCCACCTTCTTGCCGAACGCGTTCTGCTCGGCGCGCAGGTTTTCGAACCGGATCAGCGCTGCCCGGCGGGCGGAATCGGCGGAAATGATCGCATCCACCACGGATTCGTCCGCGCCGCGGGCGCGCTGGCTGGCACGGAACTTGTCCGGGTTTTCGCTGAGGTCTTTTACGTCGATCACCAGACAAGGGTATCCAATACGCGCACGACGGCGGGCGGCCGCCACGCGTGCCGGGCCGCGCACCGCGCGCCGGGCTACTGTTGAACCACCATGAGCGACTGGATACTCTACGTGCTGATCGGGGTGGCGCTTGCCTTCGCCATCTCCAGCTGGTGGGGCGTGCGCAAGCTCAAGGCCCTGCATGTCCGCAGCGCCGTGGGAGAAGCGGCACACGAGTCAGGGCTCGCCCGGCAGCGGGTGGCCGTGATCCTCAACCCGATCAAGGCCCGCTCCGGGGAAGCAAAGGAAACCATCCACCGTGCCTGCCTGGCCGCGGGCTGGGATGAGCCGGCCTTCTTCGAGACCACGGCTGAGGATCCCGGGTTCTCCCAGGCACACGCCGCTTTGGCGCTGAAACCCGACGTCGTCCTGGTGGGCGGCGGGGACGGTACCGTGCGGGTGGTGGCCGAGTCCCTGGCCCATACCGGCGTTGCCATGGGCGTCATCCCCCTCGGAACCGGCAACCTCCTGGCCCGCAATATTGAGCTGGACGTCAGCGACCTCCACGGCAACGTGCAGACCGCGCTCTTTGGCCGGCAGCGTTTCATCGACACCGCCAGGATGGGAATTGAGAATTCCCGGACCGGGCATTCCTCGGAGCACGTGTTCCTGGTCATCGCCGGCATCGGCATGGACGCCGAAGTCCTGGCGGACACCAACGCCGGCCTGAAGAAAGCGGTGGGCTGGCTCGCCTACACCGAAGCTGGCATGCGGCACCTGCCCGGCCGGCGGAAAAAGATCTCCATCTCGCTGGACGGCAGCCCGGAACAGGTGCGCAACATCCGCAGCGTCCTGTTCGCCAACTGCGGCCTGGTGCCCGGCGGCATCGACTTCATCCCACAGGCCATGATCGACGACGGCATGCTGGACGTGGTCGTGATGAGTCCCCGCAGCGCCCTGGGGTGGCTGCTGATGTACGTGAAGATCATGTTCAAGCACAGCGGGAAACTGCCGATCATGACGGTCTACCGGTCCGGCAGGATCGTCATCAAGTGCCCTGAACCCATGCCCACACAGCTCGACGGCGACACCTCGGGTGAGGCGACGCGCCTCACCGTGCAGGTGGACCCGAGGTCCCTGCTGGTGCGCGTCAAGGGCGGAATATAGGACGACGACGGCCGGCCGGCTGATGCTTCCGGCTGACGGATGCCTGGGCTGCTGGTGTTTCTGTTGCGCGGGCGGTCGGGTTTCGCAGGCGGTCGGAATTGCGGCTTGCGGCGGGTCAGGCGTCGGATTCCTTGGCGGCTGCGGCTTTCGCTGCGGCACGGGCCTCGGACTGCTCCCGGATCATTGCCTGTTCCTCCTCGAAGCGGAGGCGGTCAGCACGGTCTGCTTCGTCGCCGTCCCAGTCCTGGTTGTCGGCGGTGGGCCGGGGGTTGACGATCATCCCCTGGCCATCGTTTTCGGTGCTGCTGGCAGTCATGACCCGCTCCCTTCGTTAGGGGCCATCCATGTGGATCAAGTAAGCATACGCATTGTCCACAGCCCCGGGAAGTACCCGGAACGGCATTTGCCTACGCTGTGGGCGAAGCGGCGGAAGCGTTTTCCTGCAGTGACGGCGCAGGCCGCAGGATGGATGCGACCCAGTCCTTTGCGGCGGCGAACGCCTCGTCAGAGGTGTGTGCTTCCACCACTGTTTCCTGCCTGTCCGCCCTGGGGTAGGAGCCCAGGAAGCGGGTTGCGGGACTGATCCGGTGCAGGCCCGCAAGGGCGTCGGCGACACGCGCGTCGCCCGCATGCCCGTCGGCGTCGATGCTGAAGAAGTAGTGCCCAAGGTACTGGCCGGTGGGCCGCGATTCGATCCGGCTGAGGTTCACGCCGCGGCTGGCGAACTGGTCCAGGATCTCCATCAGGGCACCGGGCCGGTCCTCGGGAAGCGGAACCACGACGGTGGTCTTATCGGCACCAGTCCGCTCCGGGAGAACACCCGGACGGCTGACAAGGATGAACCGGGTGACCGCAGCCGGGTTGTCGCCGATGTGCTCGGCCAGCACTGCGAGCCCGGGTTGCTCCGTGGCAACCAGCGGCGCGCAGATGGCGGCGTCATAGTGGCAGCCCTCCTCCAAGAGCCCCATGGCCGCGGCTGCCGTGGAGGAGCCGGGGACGTATTCCGCGGCGGGAATGTTGCGGTCCATCCACACACGGCATTGCGCCCACGCGTGCCCGTGCGTGGATACTCTCCGAACGTCGGCCAGCCGGGTACCAGGGCGTGCCACCAGGACGAACGAGATGGGCACCAGGACTTCCCGGATGATGCGCAGTTCCCGCCCACCGGCAATGGCGTCCAGTGTTGCCGTGACCCCGCCTTCCACCGAGTTCTCGATGGGAACCATGGCGGCCTGCACGGACCCGTCGCGGACGAGGTCCAAGGCCGCGTTGACGCTCGACGCCGGGATTCGGGTGGCCGCCGCCGCGTCCGGTACCTGCATCAGGGCGGCCTCGGTGAAGGTCCCTTCCGGTCCAAGGAACGCGTAGGTCGCGTCGGGGCCCATGTCCGGGTTCTGCATTAGAGGACGATCGGCTTCAGCCCGTTGTCCGACACCAGCGGCTTGTCGAGCTCCAGCCACTGGTCCATGCCGCCAGCCACGTTGATGGCGGTGTAGCCCTGGCTGGTCAGCCACTGCGCGACGCGGAAGGAGCGTCCGCCGGTGCGGCAGATGATGTACAGGTCCTCGTCCGGGTCCAGTTCTTCCAGGCGCGCGGGAATCTGGTCCATGGGAATGTGGACGGCGCCTTCGGCGTGCCCGGCCACCCATTCGTAGTCCTCGCGGACGTCCACCACAACGGCGTCGTCGGGGATGTCGCGGACGGGAACGGTATCGAAATCACTCATGGGAAGTCCTGTCATGGCGGATCTGGGTCAGCATTAAGCCTAGTGCTTTCCTTCCGCGCAGGTCCCGGGAGGAGGCTACGCTTCTAGGAAACCGAAGCGTCCAGGAACCGAGGTCCCGTGCCCGCACCGCAGCCCGCCATCCATGCCTGAGCTCCACGAGCTGTCCGCCGTCGAACTGCGCAACAGCCTGCGGACCGGTGAAGTATCCGCGGCGGAAGCCACAACCCACTTCCTCGCCTGCATCGCACAACGCAATCCGCTCCTCGGGGCGTTTGTGACCGTGACGGCGGACCAGGCCCTGGCGCAGGCCCGTGACGCCGACAGCCGGTACATCAAGGCACGGGGAGGGGAACTGCCGCTCCTCCATGGGATGCCGTCGGCTTTCAAGGACCTCACGGATGTGGCGGGAGTCGTGACAACGCACGGCAGCGCGGCCGTGGACCATAAGCCGGCACCGGCAGACGCTCCGTTGGTGGCGCTCCTGAAGGAGGCAGGCGTGGTCTCCCTGGGCAAGACGCAGGTGCCCGAGTTCGGACTGACGGCATACAGCGAAAACCGGATCGCGCCGCCGTCGCGCAATCCGCACGCGCCGAGCAGGAGCTCCGGCGGCTCATCGGGCGGCAGCGCTGCCGCGGTGGCGGCCGGCATGCTGCCTTTCGCGCCTGGGACCGACGGCGGAGGTTCAGTCCGGATCCCTGCGGCAGCGTGCGGACTGGTCGGCTTGAAGCCGGGCCGGGGCACTGTTGCCGCCGGCGAAAGCCAGGGCGACCCCGCCCGGCTGGTGGTTCCCGGACCGCTGGCGAGGAGCGCCGCCGATGCCGCACTCCTGATGGATGCCATGGTGCCGGGTGGAACCTTCCTGCAGTCCGTAGACCGGGAACCGCCGCGGCTGAGGATCGGCGTCACACTGGACAGCCCCTGGTCCGGGACGTTCCCGTTCAGCCCGGACCAGGAGGCCCTGGATGCCCTCAGGGCAGGCGAGAAGCTCCTGGAGGAGGCGGGTCATGCCGTGGCCGAGGCAGGCATCCGGTACGACAACAGGTATCCGGACGCCTTCACCACGGCCTGGACGGCGGGGGTGGGCAGCGCCCGGATCAGTCCGCAACGGGAGGCCCTGCTTGCCCCGCTGACCCGCACCTTCCGCCGCCGGGCGCAGCAGCGCAGCCCCGCCAAGCTGACAGAAGCACTGGCGTTCCTGCGGCACTTCCAGCAGGACACGGTGGCGCAGTACGCCCAGTGGGACCTGATGCTGATGCCGGCGCTGGCCCAGACCCCGCGGCCTGTGGGCTGGTTCACCGGGCCGGGCCACGGGCAGGACGGCTGGCCCGCCGCGCAGTGGCATGCAGACGCGGACGCCGACTACCGCAAACAGTGCGAGTTCGCGCCCTGGTCGTCCATGGTCAACGTGTGCGGGCTGCCCGCGGTCACCATTCCCGTTTACTGGACGGGCGGCCATCCCGGTAACGGCCTGCCGATGGGCATCCAACTGGTGGGTCCCACGGGATCGGAGGCCCTGTTGTTGCAGGTCGCCGCCCAGCTGGGCTTCTAGCGGAGGACGCGTTGACCTGTTCCTAACGCAGGCTTAACCCTCTTGTAACCACGCAGGAGCAGACTCTTAAGGGCGTCACCACCCCTGCATTCTCCATCCGGCCCACGCTCGACGAGGAGTTGCCCATGAACGCCGAACTTCCCGCTCCAGGGTCCGCCGAAGCCGTGCTGCATGGCGGCGCGCCGAGGCCGGACCTGAGCAATCCGAACGTCCGGGAGGACCTGGCCCAGGCGGGCCGCTGCGCCCTGGTGCACCTTCCCACAGGCCGGACATGCCTCCTGCCCTTGCGCCATCCGGGTCCTTGCGACTTCCACGGGCCGCAGGAGGCGGAGTCGGTGGCCACAGGCGCCTGACCCGCAGCCGCTGACCGTCACCGTGCACAGCCCCCGCTCCGGCTCCGGGCCCACACACAGGGTGTCGACTCCCCGGGGTATCAGGAGGAGGATTAAGGGGCAGTCACGAATAGGAGGTCTGTGATGTGCTACGGATACAGCAAGGACTTCGGGCGGAGTTACAAGAAGGAAGCCGACCGCCAGCCTGAAGCCAAGCATGAAACCCCGGTGGAGACGCCGGAGCCGCGGGTCAAGGCACAGGACTTCACGTTCTGGGCCTTCCCCAGCTGGCGCAGGACGCCAACACCCCGCACCCCCTCCGCTGAACGGAGCAAGGAAACGGTGTAACGTCCCACCAACGGAAGGGCCTCCGCACTGGACCAGTTCACGCGGAGGCCCTTCCGCCCTGTCTGGGACGCACTACTTACGGAGAACCTGCCCATGCGCGGATACTACGTCCACACCGCTTCCCTGCGCATGGAGAACGACGGCGACCCGGGCGCACCGGGAGCCGCCATCACGGTTGCTCTGTGCGGCCACTGGCAGCATCCGCCGCCCTGTCCACTCGCGGCGCACCATACGGCTGTACAGCGCGAGGGCGGAACGCTGGGCCTGCGGACGATCTTCGCGGCGGACCCGGAGCAGGAAGGCGAGGTCCGCCGTCGGATAACCGCCGCGTTGGCGCGCGGCTCACAAGCGGGGCCTGACGGCCGTATCTCCCGCTGGCTCTTGATTGAGGCCGCAGCCGGCGAACTGGCACCTGGCGAGCTTGTGCACGCTGAACGCCTTGCCAACACGTGAGGCCGCATTGTTGTGCTGCCGCAAAGCCCGCGGCTAGGGTTGAGTGGTAAGCATGCTTAGCATTCAGGGAAGGGGATGACCATGAGCGCCGGACAGTACACGCCAGGATCCGACGGGCGGCGGGAGCCGGAAGCCGGAGTGCCTTCGGACGGCCGACCAGCCGGGCAGTACAGCAATGCGCCCTCCTACCGGCCGGACACACCGGGTGGGGGACCCGCGCCGGCTGCCGGCCCCGCGGCCGAACGCCGGGTCACCCGGACCGGAGTCATCTGGGCAGCAGTGGTCGCCGCCCTGGTCCTGCTGATCCTGCTGATCATCTTTATCCTGCAGAACCAGGAACTGGTCCTGGTCAAGTTCCTGGGCCTCGAGGGCGCCGTCCCCCTGGGCATGGCGCTGTTTATTGCCAGCGTGACCGGCGGGGTCCTGGTGGCCGCCGCCGGCGGCGCCCGGATCCTCCAACTGCGCGCCAACGCGCACCGGGCACGCGCGGGGCAGCGCCGCTAAACGGTCAGTACCCGTACGAGGTGGACGAGACGGCGATCCCGACGATCAGCAGCAGCCAGAACACGCCATAGCCCAGCAGGCACAGGTACCCCAGCACCAGGCCCGCAATGGCCATGCCCCTGCCGCCGGGCTCGCGCTTGAGCGCCATGTGCCCGGTAACGATGGCGGCGATCTGGGGCAGGAGCAGCCAGCCCATGATCACCGAGGCAATGCCGCACACCATGCTGGCGATGCTAAGGGTCTTCGGCTCGGCAGGGACCCCGTAGTAGCCCTGCTGGCTGTAGGGGCCGGCCGGCTGGCCGTAGAAGGAACCGGGCTGGCCGTAGGGCGGCATTAAGCGAGGAGGTTCGGAGCCCGCCGGCGGAACGGGCGGGGCGGCGTCGTTGCGCGGCGGGCCGGGCCACCGGGAATCAGGGCGGTCGGAAGGCTGGTCAGTCATGGTTTTCCCCCTGGATGTCGGCCTCCAGCCTATCGCCTGCAGAAGTTTCCGTCCCCGGTCACCCCAGGAGGAGCTTGGCCGCGAGGCCAAGCACGATGAGGCCAATGCCCAGGTCCAGGAAACGCCAGGTCCGGGGGCTGCCGAGGACCCCGGACAGTGCCCGGGCGCCGTACCCGAGAGCGGAAAACCACGTGATGCTGCCCGCCACGGCCCCGCCCGCAAAAACCCACCGGAGGTCCGGCCCCTGCTGGTTGGCCAGGCTGCCCAGGAGCACCACCGTGTCGAGGTAGACGTGCGGGTTCAGGAAGGTCAGCGCCACGGCGCTGGTGACAACGGATCCCCTGGACCGGGGCGCTTCCTGCGCGAGGGATGACGGCTTCAGCGCCGAAATAAAGGAGCGCGCCGCGAACCAGGCCAGATAGGCCGCGCCACCCCATCGGAGCACCTCGAGAGCCTCGGGAAACTGGGTCACCAGTGCCCCGATGCCGGCCGTCCCGCCAAGGATGAGGGCAGCGTCTCCGGCCATGCACACGGCAACCACCGCTCCGATGTGTTCCCGGCGGACGCCCTGGCGGAGGACAAATGCGTTCTGCGCACCGATGGCCACAATCAGCGCCAGCCCCGTCAGCATTCCGGTCATTCCTGTCATCAGCATGGCTTTGACGGTACGGACCAGCCGGGCTGAAGACAAACGAATGATTCTTCATTTTCATTAGAATTGCTTCATGAACCTGGAACACCTGCGGGCCCTGATGGCAGTCGTTGACGAGGGCACCTTCGAGGCCGCGGCCGATCTCCTGCGGATCACTCCGTCGGCGGTCAGCCAGCGAATCAAAGCGCTGGAGGCCTCAACCGGGCAGGTCCTGGTGCGCCGCCGGGTCCCGTGCACGCCCACCGACGCCGGGGCGGTGCTCCTCCGGATGGCCCGGCAGGTTCAGGTACTTGAGGCGGAAGCAGCAGCCGCGTTGGGGACCGGCACGGCCGCGCGGAGTGTCCTGTCCGTGGCCATCAACGCCGATTCGCTGGCCACATGGTTCGTGCCCGTCCTCGCCGCAGCTGCCACATGGCCGGACACCACCCTGGACCTGCACGTGGAGGACCAGGGGTTCAGCAGCCACCTCCTGCGCCAGGGCGATGTCATGGGTGCCGTGACCTCGGACCCCGTCCCGGTGAACGGATGCCGGGCGGAACTGCTCGGCCACATGCGCTACGTCCCGGTCGCCGCCGCGGGCCTGCGGCAGCGTTTCGCCCGGGGCAACACCGTTGACTGGGCCCGTATGCCGGTGCTGAAGTTCAATGCCAAGGACACCCTGCAGCGCGGGTTCCTGGCCGCCAAGGGCGTTGCACAGGCTCCGCCCACCCACACCGTCCCGTCCTCGGAGGCGTTTCTCGCGGCCGTCAAAGCGGGCCTGGGCTGGGGCATGCTTCCGGAACTGCAGCTCGGCGACGAACTCGCCGAAGGGTCGCTGGTCCTGCTGGGGAAAAACATCCATGAGGACGTTCCGCTCTACTGGCAGTCCTGGACGCTGGACTCTGGGCGGCTCCACCGCATGGGGGCAGCGGTCCGTGACGCCAGCCTGGGCAGGCTTCGCTCCCCCGCGCCGGGCAGCAGCCACGGCGGCAGTACGGGAAGCGGCGGCAGTACGGGTCGCGGCGGTACCGCCACCGCTGGTAGCCGGGATGCCGGCGGGGGAACTATCGCGTCAGGTACGGCAAAACGTACACGGCAAAAATAACGAAGGCCGCCAGCAGCGCCAGCCGCCCGGCACTTGTGCCGCCATGCTCGTGAGCCTTGCTGCTCCGGCCGTGCCGCGCCCCTCCCGTATGCCCTGCCGCCGGCGGAAGCTTCCGCCCTGCGGGGTGCCGTGCAACGCTGGCGCTGCGGCCATTCCCTTCGACCGGGCCCTTTTTCCCTGCACCGTTTGGCCGCGAATCCTGTGGCTGCGAAGCCTTTGTCCGCGGGCCTCCCGGCGGCAGCCCTCCAGCGGGACGGACAACAGTTCCGGCCTGGACGCCGCGGAACGCCGTGATGCCGGGCTCCTGCTCGTGCGTGAGCTGCTGCCCCAGGTGCGCATACAGTCCCACCACGGTCTGCTGGTCCAGCACAGGCGGCAGCGACTCGATCGCCCCCACCACGCGCCGGGCACCGGCGACGGCGACATCCGAGTTGGTGACGCCGAACAGGTCCGGCTGGGCTGCCATGCAGATCAGCGGCCGCACCAGCCTCCGGTGCGGCGGGGCCAACACGGATGCGACCGCGGCGCACTGGGCGAGCGCACCCTCCACCGCCTGCGTCCGTGCGTAGCGGCCCTGCCACAGCACCCCGGAGGAAACGCGCACCTCGCCGGTCCAGTTCTTGGCGTCCACAACAACAACACCGCCGGGCCCAACCAGCACGTGGTCCAGGTTGGCCTTCGGCCTTCCCGGCCAGTGCACATCGTGCAGCACGTACCAGCCGCGCGGCACCAGTTCGCTCAGTTTGTCGGCCACCACACGTTCACCCGCCGCGCCCGCGTCCCACGCCTTCGTGGCACGTTCGGCCTGGTCGAGCTGGCGCTTGAGCCTGGCAACCCTTTCAGCGGCCAGCCTGGACTGCTCGGCTGCCCCGTCTCCTGCCCCCATGGTCGGTTCCTGCTTTCCTGCCGTAACAACGCGCGGCGGCAGGCCGCCGTCGTCCTTGTCCTGCGGATCTCCGTCCGGATTTTTCGAAACTAACAGCGGGCACGGGGGCCGGTATATAGGTACTTTCCGGGGCGGGTACTCAGGTGCGGTACTTGGTTTTACGCGTATCCGACCACCGGTCTTGATGACGCGGACCGCGTCACAGGCGCGCAATGTGGGCGGGTCCGTTTTGACTCCTGCAAGGTTCTGGCATGCTGGAGCCATGGCTAGCCGCGCGGGCACAGTTGCCCAACCCCAGGACCTTGTTGACATCACTGCGCTCCTTGACGCGTACTACGACATCACCCCGGATCTGGCTGATCCCGGACAGCGCGTGGTGTTTGGTACGTCAGGGCACCGCGGCTCCAGCCTCAAGGCGTCCTTCAACGAGCAGCACATTGTTGCCATCACCCAGGCCATCGTGGAATACCGGGCGGCGCAGGGCGTCACCGGTCCGCTGTTCCTGGCCAAGGACACACACGCGCTCAGCGAGCCCGCGCAGAATTCCGCGCTGGAGGTACTGGCAGCCAACGGCGTCCAGGTGCTGATCGACGCCCGCCACGGCTACACCCCCACCCCGGCCCTGAGCCACGCGATCCTGACGTACAACCGGAACGCCGCCCCGGGCGCACCCCAGGCTGACGGCATAGTTGTCACCCCCAGCCACAACCCGCCCGCGGACGGCGGATTCAAGTACAACCCGCCGCACGGCGGACCCGCCGATTCCGACGCGACCGGCTGGATCGCCAACCGCGCCAACGAACTGCTCGAAAACGGCCTGCGCGGCGTCAAGCGGATCCAGCTGGCCGACGCCCTCGCCGCGGACACAACGGGCAAGTTCGACTTCCTCAGCAGCTACGTTGACGACCTCCCCTCCGTCCTGGACCTCGACGCCATCCGCGAGGCCGGTGTCCGCATCGGCGCCGACCCCATGGGCGGGGCCTCCGTGGATTACTGGGGCGAGATCGGCGAGCGCCACCAGCTGAACCTGACCGTGGTAAACCCCACGATCGATCCCCAGTGGGCCTTTATGACCCTGGACTGGGACGAGAAGATCCGGATGGACTGCTCCTCGCCGTCCGCCATGGCATCGCTGATCCAGCGGATGGCGGCGGGAGCGGACGGGACCGCAGCCTACGACGTCGCCACCGGCAACGACGCCGACGCGGACCGGCACGGCATCGTCACCCCTGACGGCGGGCTGATGAACCCCAACCACTACCTCGCCGTCGCCATCGACTACCTGTACCGCAACCGCAGCGGCTGGAACCCGGCCTCCGTGGTGGGCAAAACCCTCGTGTCCTCCTCCATCATCGACCGCGTGGCGCAGAGCCTGGGCCGGAAGCTGGTCGAGGTTCCGGTGGGCTTTAAGTGGTTTGTGCCCGGCCTGCTCTCCGGTGAGGGCGCGTTCGGCGGCGAGGAGTCCGCCGGCGCCTCGTTCAACAAGAAGGACGGCAGCGTCTGGACCACGGACAAGGACGGCATCCTGCTGGCCCTGCTCGCCTCGGAGATTACCGCCGTCACGGGCAAGTCACCGTCGCAGCTGTACAAGGGGCTGACGGACCAGTTCGGCGCACCCGTGTACGCACGCATCGACGCCGCTGCCACGCGTGAGCAGAAGGCCAAGCTGGGCAAGCTGTCCGCCGCCGACGTCACGGCCACCGAGCTCGCGGGCGAGGCGATCACCGCCAAGCTCACCGAGGCGCCGGGCAATGGCGCGTCCATCGGCGGGCTCAAGGTGGTCACGGAAAACGCCTGGTTCGCTGCCCGGCCGTCCGGCACCGAGGACGTCTACAAGATCTACGCCGAGTCCTTCAAGGGCGAGGAGCACCTCAAGCAGGTGCAGGCCGAGGCCAAGGCGCTGGTGGACGGCGTCATCGCCTAGCCGGTTTCCGGGGCCGATTTCGCCGGCTGGCTCCAGAGCCGCAGGACGCGCCGGATGGTGTGGTCACCATCCGGCGCCATGTCCACCAGTGCAATGCGGTCAAGCACGACGGCGTCGCCAGGGTTCAGCCGCTTGACGTCGCGCCCGGGGGCGCTGTGGTGGGAGACGTGCGGGCGGTAGCCGGACATGGTGTGCCGCGGCGTAAGGATGCGGCCGTCCACCGCTGTCACGGCCTCCACCAACGCCTCATGCAGGGCCTGCAGCGTCTTGTCGGGCTTCACCAGGCTGACGGGCACGGACCCGTTCCGGCCGAATGCGGCGTCATGTCCCACGGTCAGTTCTGCGCCGAGCGCTGCCTGTGCCGGGCCTTCCGCAAGCGTTGCGACGCGTCCGGCGGGATCGGCACCGTCCGTTGCGCCGGCGTCGAACCTTAGCAGCGTGATGTGCAGCGGCCAGTCCGTGCGCAGGAACACCGCGCCCTCAGCCACCGGCTCGACGAACGCCACAAAGATGAGGTTCCGCAGTGGTTTCCGGTTCTGCGCAGGCATGCCCCCAGTCTCCCACCTCCCCCACAAACGCCCCATCACCTCCTGCCCTTAAAGCCCTAACGCGCCATCACGACATGATGGCGCGTTAGGGAAAAGGACGCGGGAGGTGATAGCGCGTGGTGGGGATTAGACGGTGCGGACGACGTCCTCGTAGGCGAACTTCGGCTTGGCTTCGCCCCACGCGTCCTCACCGGGCTGGCCGATGTTGACCACCAGGAAGCTCTTCTGGTCACCGGCCGGGAAGAACGCTTCGTCGATGGCGCCGAAGTCGGCTCCGGTCATGGGTCCGGCGGCGAAACCGAGGGAGCGGACGGCCAGGATGAAGTAGCCGGCCTGAAGGTGGGCGTTGTTGTTGCCCGTGGTGGCGGCCAGTTCCGGGTTGGCGTCGTACATGGCCTTGGGGGCGTTGTAGCCGGGCAGGAAGTTGTCCCACTGGCCGGCCCAGTCGGTGTCGTAGCTGAGGATGGCCACCAGGGGGGCGGAAGCGGTCTTGGCGCGGTTGCCCGGCATCAGGGCGTCGACGAGCTTGGCGCGGGCCTCGTCCGAGCGGACGTAGGTGACGCGCAGGGGCTGGGAGTTGAACGCGGTGGGGCCGAACTTGGTGAGTTCGTAGATGGCCTGGGCCTGTTCCTCGGTCACTTCCCCGGTGAACGAGTTGGCCGTACGGGCCTGGGCAAAGATGGCGTCGACGGCGGCCGGATCGATAACCGCTTCTTCATGGGCAATGGTCATGGGCTTACCTTTCGCTGCGCCTCCCCGCCAGCCGGGGCGGCCTCTTCGCTGTCCATAGTTGCAACTTCAAGTACCCGCGTCCTCTTCCCGCGACGGTCCGTGACCTTGGCCACACGGCAGCGCCCATGCCGGGGCGGCGGTATTCTGGTGGCATCTGATCTTCACCGCCGGCGGCACCCCCCTGAAAGGCCCCCTCCCATGAGCATGCTCGGAATCAAGTGGAAGCTGCACGGAACCGGCAAGTCCATCAAGCCCGGCCACGTGGTGAATCCTGATGAGCGGCTCACCTGGCCGCTGACCATCGGCGTGGGCATGCAGCACGTAGTGGCCATGTTCGGCGCCACGTTCCTGGTGCCCATCATCACCGGCATGCCGCCGGCCACCACGCTGTTCTTCTCCGGCATCGGCACGCTGCTGTTCCTGGTGATCACCAAAGGCCGGGTGCCCAGCTACCTGGGCTCAAGCTTCGCGTTCATCGCGCCGATCATGGCATCGCAGCAGCAGTTCGGCGTGCCCGGTGCACTGGGCGGCGTGGTCCTGGCCGGCGCCACGCTTGCCCTGGTGGGTGCCATCGTCCAGAAGTTCGGCGCCGAATGGATCAACCGGCTCATGCCGCCCATCGTTACCGGCGCCATCGTGGCGCTGATCGGCCTGAACCTTGCACCGGCCGCCAAGCAAAACTTCGACGCCGCGCCCGTCACCGCCGTCGTCACCCTCGCCACCATCATCCTCACCAGCGTCCTGTTCCGCGGGATCCTGGGACGGCTCAGCATCCTCGTGGGCGTGGTGGTGGGCTACCTGGTGGCCATGCTCCGCGGTGAAGTCAGCTACGAAAAAATGGACGCCGCAGCCTGGGTGGGCCTGCCGCACTTCCAGACCCCGGAGTTCCACATCGGCGTCCTGGGCCTGTTCGTGCCGGTGGTCCTGGTGCTGGTGGCGGAAAACATCGGTCACGTGAAGTCCGTGGCCGCCATGACCGGCCAGAACCTCGACGGCGTCTCCGGGCGTGCGCTGATGGCCGACGGCGCCGCGACGGTCCTCGCCGGTGTGGGCGGCGGCTCAGGAACCACCACCTATGCCGAGAACATCGGCGTCATGGCCGCCACCAAGGTCTACTCGACGGCGGCCTACTGGGTTGCAGGCGTCTTCGCCATCCTGCTGAGCTTCTCCCCCAAGTTCGGGGAACTCATCGCCACCGTCCCGCCAGGGGTCCTGGGCGGCGCGGCGACCATGTTGTACGGCATGATCGGCATCCTGGGCGTGAAGATCTGGGTGCAGAACAAGGTGAACTTCGCCAACCCGGTGAACCTGACCACCGCCGCCGGCGCACTGATCATCGGCATCGCGGACTACACCTGGACCATCGGCGAACTGACCTTCACGGGCATCGCCCTGGGGTCGGCTGCTGCGCTGGTGATCTACCACGGGATGAAGGCCATCGCGAAAGCCCGCGGAACCGTGGCGGAACCGGAATCGGAGCAGGCGGGACTGCCGCCCGCTGCAAGGCAGCGCTGAACGCCGCGGCCAAGCGGCACCCCAAAAAGCGCTAGGGCCGCGGACCGCCCTTCCCGCTAGGCGACTTCCCCCGCGCCGGATTCCTCCACTGCAGGCTGTACATGCGGGAACGCGCCGCCCCTGCCAACCCGGAAGACGGGACCGGGCTTGGGCCGCTTCGCCGCCAGGAGGTCATGGCCGTGCGGCAGGATCTGGTGCAGCATCCACGGGAACAGGTATTGCCGCGCCCACATCAGGTCCTCGGCCCTTGCCTGGGTCCAGCCGTGGACCGGCACCTCCCTGGGCTCCAGCGGCTTGAGCGAGTGCGGAACGGCCAGCGCGTTCAACGTGGCTACCGCCACCGCATGGTGGCCCAGCGGCGAGAGGTGCAGCCGGTCCGGGTCCCACATCCGCACGTCCTGGAGTTCGGGCAGGCACCACAGGTCCACCATCGTGACGTGGTGGCGCAGCGCGATCTTGTGCAGGTGTTCGTTGTAGATGGCGATCCTTCCGCGGATCTGGCTGAACACCGGGGTGCCGCCCCAGTCCGGGCCTGCGAAGAGGAGGACCTTGGCGTCCGTTGCTGCCAGTATCTCGACTGCCCTGTCCATCTTCACCGCAAGCTTGTCAGGGTCGCCGCGGCGGAAGAGGATGTCATTGCCGCCACCGGACATCGCAATCAGGTCCGGCTTCAGGGCGAGGGCGGGGGCCAGCTGCCCGTCGAGGATCTGGCGCAGCAGCATCCCGCGGACGGCAAGGTTCGCGTAGGCGAAGCCCGGCTGGCCCGCGCTCAGTTCCTCCGCCACCCGGTCGGCCCAGCCCCGAAGGCCGCCCAGGCTGCGTGGCTCGGGGTCGCCAACCCCTTCCGTGTAAGAATCCCCCAGGGCCACGAACCGGCGCCAGGGGTGACTGGCCTCGGGTTCCTGGCGTACGCGCACGTCCTGCTTTTCGGTTGTCATGCCGTCCTCCTTCGCACGGTTGAGGGCGGGCGCCGCTTCTTTGCAGCCCCCGTCGCGGATGACGTTCCTTGCTGGTTGTCCTGCTCCGCCGGCGCCAGGAGGCGGAAGTCCTCGACGCTGTCGGGCGGTTCCTGTCTGCGCCCGGAAGCCGGGGCAACTGGGCTGTCCACTGCGGCGGGGCGGTCCACTGCGGCAGGACGGTCCATTGCCGCGCCGGGCGCGACGACGTTCAACGCCGCGTCCCGCAGGTCCACTTCGTGGTGCAACGCCTGCGTCTGCAGGAACCGCAGCGCACCCTCGCGGGTCAGTCCGTACTCGTTCATGAGGCTGCGCACCGCAAGGTCCACCAGGACCAGCGAGCTTTGCACGACGGCGATCCCCGCCGTCGTTTCCGCACGTTCCGCCACCCGCACCACCACGCGCAGCGCGCGGGCAACCTGGCGCACATAGCTGCGGGACCGGACCAGGTCGTCACTGTTGAAGGTGTGGGGTGCGGCGGCGTACAGGTTGATCGCCGCACTGGCGGTGCCTTCGGACACGATGGGTGCGGACAGGAGCGACTGGACGCCGTGGCCGGCGGCGGCACTGGAGTAGCCGGGCCAGCGCCGGTCGCGGCTGAGATCCGACAGCAGTACGAACTCTCCGGTTCGAAGGGCCTCCATGACCGGCCCGTCCGCGAAGGAGCACTGCTCGCGGTCCGCCTCGCGGGCCTGGTCCGTGCTGGCGGCGAGGGTATGTGCTTTGCCCAGGCGGAAGAGGGTTGCCGCCCAGGAGATACCCCGGCGCTCACCCTTGATGTCCGTCATGAAGTCATGGGTGACCTCCCAGAGGTAGGTTTCGACATCCTTGCTGTCGCACACCGGCTCCGGTGGCAATGGAAGCGGTCCCCAGCCAACCTGCCCCGAGGGTTCAGCGGCCATACTCCACGCCTTGATTGAAGCGCTGCGGCCTACTGCAAAACCTTTTCCTAGAATACGTCGCGGAAGGACGCAGGTGGGGAGAAATACACGAATCCTGCGGGTATCCACCCCCAATTCCTGAAGGGCGGTCTTACCCGGCTGTTCATTCCTTCGGCTTTGGCGTGAGGCCCGCCTTCAAGCCCGGGCACTGACCTGCGGCGTCCTCACACGAGGTCGTGCCTGAGGACCACCTCGTACGCCTCCACCTGCCGGTCTGTCACGGTGGTGGGCGACTCCAGGTGCACGGCCCCGGACGGCAGGATGCCCGCCCCGCCGGACCGTTCCATGACCTGCCACTGCGCCAGGACATCCTCCCCCGCATGGTGTTCGGGCAGCTCCCGCCAAAAACCGAAACCGCCGACGTCGTTGAGCGCCTCCCTGCGGTACATGACGCAGCCGCCCAGCCACGCCACCCGGTAGGGCACCCACTGGCCAGGCTGCAGCGACAGGTCCGCGCTGAGATGGCTGAGGTTGGCGGCGTTGTGGAGTGGCCACCGGTCAAAACCGGGGGCGCCGGGACGGATCCGCTCCGCCGCCACTCCCCCTTCCCAGGCCTCGAAGACGGCGGTCTCGTGGGGCCGCCTGTCCCCCAGGTAGGACAAGCCCTGCGGTGCCATGCCGACGAAGCCGCAGCCAAGCTCATCCAACGCCACCATCAGCCGCTCCAGCACCCCGGGGTCCAGCCAGATGTCGTCGTCAATGAACAGGCACCGGTCCGCGGTGGACTGCTCCAGCAGGAACTGCCGCTGCTCGGCCAGGCCGCGCCGCGGCAGATGGCGGAGCAGCGTCACCGGCCGCCCCTGCGCGCGGAGGACCCGCACCATTGCCGCCGCGGCGGGGTGCTCCCACCCGGGGTCACCGGCGGACTGGTCGCTGATGACGACGGCGAACGCAGGCTCCGCCTGTCCGGCAAGCCCCGCGAGGGTGACGGCGAGCTCCGCGGGCCTGTCGCAGGTCGGTACCAACACGTCCACGTCCACCTGCGGGGGCACGCCGACCGGCTGCGCCCACTGTTCTGACGATCTCCTGCTCACAACCCCTCCTGGCGCCGGCAGGTACGCCGGCAGCTGGCGAATCTGGTTCCCAAGGTCCTTTACCCAGCCGGAAGCCAGGTATGCGGCAGCAACGGAGAAGGCCCCCGTTTCCGTCCTGCCGGGTGGGCAGATCGGGAACAGGGGCCTGCTCTGGCTTGCCGAGGTGCTACTGACCGTCAGCCGGCGTCGAAGCTTTCACCGCCGTCGTCGTTGGGTTGCTCTTCCTTCGGCAGGTCGTTGCCGCTGCCGTCCGGGATACCGGCGGCCTCCTGGCCAGACTCTGAGGAGACCGGGGCGGAGCCGCGGGAGTCGTCGTTCGACTCGTCGATTTCCGCCGCGCTGGAGGGGAGGTCTGCGTCGCGGGGCACGGCATCTGCGCCCGGGCCGTCCTGGGGCTCATTGGTGTCGGCGGCGCCCTGCTGGCCGGCGTTCTGCTGGCCGGCGTCCTGCTGCTGGCCCGCGCCCTGGCCGCCGAGTTCCTGCTCGGCGGTGGGAGTGCCGTAGCCGCCCGGGGCGGATTCCGGTGCCGGGTTCTGGTTTTCCTGCGTCATGGTTCCTCCTTTTGCGTTGCGGATAAAAGCTGATGCCTAAAGGCCCTTGCCGCCGGTCACCGGGAGCACCGCCCCCGAGATGTAGGACCCGTCCTCCGAGGCCAGCAAGACGTAGGCCGCGGCGAGTTCGGCCGGCTGCCCGGCACGTTCCAGCGGCGTGTCCTGGCCGAACTTGGGCAGTTTGTCCGGCCACTCGGTGGCGGGGATCAGCGGCGTCCAGATGGGGCCGGGGGCCACGGCGTTCACCCGGATCCCCTTGGGACCAAGTTCCTGGGCAAGGGCTTTGGTGAATGCCACCTGGGCGGCTTTGGTCATGGCGTAATCGATCAGTCCCGGCGACGGGTTGAAAGCCTGGATCGATGCGGTGGTGATGATCGAGGCCCCCGCCTTCAGGTGCGGCACGGCTGCCCGCGCGCTCCACAGCAGGGAGTAGAGATTGGTCTTAAAGACGCGGTCGAATTCCTCGGTGGGCAGGCTCTCAAGGCTGTCACGGTTCTTCTGGTACGCCGCGTTCAGCACCACAACATCCAGGCGGCCGAACTCGGAGGCCGTTTCCTCCACGATCCGGGTACTGAAATCCTCTTCGCGGCCATCGCCGGCGAACAGCAGGGCACGGCGGCCGGCCTTCCGGATCCAGTCGGCGGTGTCCTGCGCGTCGGCTTCCTCTTCGGGGAGGTAGGAAATGGCGACGTCGGCCCCTTCGCGGGCAAACGCGATGGCCGCCGCCTTGCCGATGCCGGAGTCCCCGCCGGTGATGAGCGCCGCCTTGCCTTCGAGCTTTCCATGGCCCTCGTAACTGAGCTCGCCATGGTCCGGCTTGGGCTCCATGGGCGCCGTGAGGCCGGGCTGCTTTTGTTCCTGTTCCGGGAAGGGTCCTGAATGGTATCCGCCCCGGGGATCCTTTGGCTGGTCTGTTTGCTTTTCTGTGCCGCTCATAGTCCGCCTACTCAGTACGTCGGTTTTCAAAGAGCCGCAGGTGCACCGGCTCTTTGAAGCTATCCCGGCCGGTGGAACAAGTCCACCGTTCGATGGTAATAATCAGTAAACTTATCAAATGATGGTTTTGGTGCAATGCGAGCCTTGCTTCTGGGTACGGGGGGAGTAGAAAGAGAGCAGGTGGCTGGCTTGCCAGGAAGGAGACGCCATGTCCGAGGTGGAGGATTACACCGGCAGAACGGGCCGAAACGAGACCCGCGAGGAACAGCTGGACCGCAACTGGGCTGAATTGCTGCAGGAGCTGCGCGTGCTGCAGATGGGGGTGCAGATCCTGGCCGGCTTCCTGCTCACGCTTCCCTTCCAGTCACGCTTCGAAAGACTCGACGACTTCCAGGTGAACCTGTACCTCACCAACGTGGTCATTGCGACACTGACCACCGCACTCATCCTTCTCCCCGTCAGCGTCCACCGGAGGCTCTTCAGGAAGCGGCTGAAGGAAACCCTGGTGTCCAGCGGTGACACAATCGCCAAGATAACGCTGGCCGGCATCGCGCTGCTCAGTGCCGGCACCGCCGCGCTCGTGTTCGATGTGGCGGCCGGGCGGACCGCCGGGCTCACAGCCGGCGGAAGCCTGCTGGCCTTCCTGGTGGCGCTCCTGGTCTACGTCCCGATCCACCTGAACAGGAAAGCCGCGGCCGGCAAGCTGGACCAGCAGCTCTAGGACCAGAAACTCCAGGAAGGGAGCGGAACATGGGCAAATGGGCAAAGGAGCACGGGCTGCTGCTGGCGAACATCGCGCTGTTCGTTTTGTTCTTCGGAGGGATGATCCTTTCCGGAGCCGCAGCCTACAGTGAGGAACAGCAGGCCCACGGCGAGCCTGCTGTTACGGTCCTGCAGTTCCTGGCCACCGGCGACTTCCTCGAGGCTACCTTCGAGAACTGGGAATCAGAGTTTTTGCAGATGGGCATGTACGTGGTCCTGACCATCTTCCTGTTCCAGAAAGGCTCCTCCGAGTCGAAGCCGATGGGCAAGGATGCCCCGCAGGATGAAGACCCGCGGCACGCAGCAATCAAGAAGGCCACCCCGTGGCCCGTGAAGCGGGGCGGCGTCGCGCTCAAGTTCTATGAGCATTCCCTGTCCATCCTCTTCTTCGCACTGTTCCTGGCGTCGATGGCGATGCACGCGATCGGAGGCACGGAAGCCTACAACGAGGAGCAGCAAAGCCATGGCGAACCGACAGTGGGCATCCTGCAGTACATCGGCACCAGCAGGTTCTGGTTCGAGTCCTTCCAGAACTGGCAGAGCGAGTTCCTGGCCGTCGCCGTCCTGGTGGGTGCGTCCGTCTACCTTCGCGAGAAAGGCTCACCGGAGTCCAAGCCGGTGGCCGAACCCCATTACGAGACCGGCGCCTGAGCCGGACCACGAGAGGAACCGATGAGAACAATCCTGAAGACCGCCCTGCTTGCCCTGCTGCTGGCCGTCGCTCCGGCGCTGTCCGCAGGCGCAGCCTCCGCAGCCCCCCTCGCCGCACCCGCCGGGCACGCCGCCGCCGCGCAACCCGCTGACGTCCATGTCCTCGCGGGCAACACGCCCACCCCCTCTCCCGGCGACACCGCTTCCACAGGCCCGGCCAACCCGGGCACCGGCGAATCGGCGCAGAACGAATCGACACGGCTGAACTGGGCGCCGTGGGTTATCGCCGGCCTCGCGGTGCTGGTGCTGGTCCTGGTCCTGATCTGGCGCCGCCGCCGCAACACCACCATCGTGGGCTGACCGGCGGGGTTCCACTCAGGCCCGGCAGGGCGGAGAATTACGCCCCTTCGAGGACCTGGCTGGTTGCCCAGGCCAGGTACTTTCCTGCATTTGCGACGGCGTCTGCCGGGCTGGAGGCCACATCCAGGAGCTGGGCGGCTGCCACCACTCCGTGCCCGGCGAGGTCCTCGAGGGTCACCAGGATGCGCCCGGCCACCACGATGACCGGAATGCCCTTCTCGCGGGCGGCATCGGCGAGCGCAATGGGCGCCTTTCCCGTGAGGGACTGCGAATCCATGGACCCCTCGCCCGTGATCACCAGGTCTGCGCCGGACAGCTGGTCGGCGAGCCCGGTCAATCCCGCGACCAGCGCGAAGCCGCCTTCCAGGGCGGCGCCGGTGAAGGCAAGGAACGACGCCGGGAAGCCGCCGGCGGCGCCCGCGCCGGGGACATTCACGTCCCGGCCTGTCGCCTCCCGCAGGATGGCGGCCCAGTTGCGGAGCCCGGCGTCGAGCCGTTCGACCGCGTCCGGGTCGGCGCCCTTCTGCGGGGAGAAGACGTGCGCGGCGCCGGAGGGGCCGTACAGCGGGTTCCGGACGTCGACGGCGATCCGGAAAGTGGTGGCGGAGAGCCGCGGATCGAGGGCGCTGGTGTCGAGGGAGGCGACGTCGGCAAGGGACCCGCCACCGAGCGGCACCACGTTGCCGGCGGCATCGAGCGGTTTGAGGCCGAGCGCGCGCAGGGCACCGCTGCCGCCGTCGGTCATCGCCGATCCGCCGAGCCCGAGCACGATCTCGGTGGCGCCGGCGTCGAGGGCGGCGGCGATCAGCTGGCCGCAGCCGTAGCTGTGCGCCCGGAGGGCGTTCTCCGATGTCGGTTCCATGTCTGCCAGGCCGGAGGCCTGGGCGGTCTCGATGACGGCGGTGACCTTGCCGCCATCGGACTTCCGGATGGCCCAGGCGGCACCAAGCGGCGCGAGGATGGGGCCGGTGACTGCGTTCAACCGTTCCTCGTAGCCGGCGGCGACGGCCGCCTCGAGGGTGCCCTCGCCGCCGTCGGCGATGGGAAACTGCGTGGCCACTGCGTCAGGGTAGACGCGCAGCGCGCCTTCGGCGATGGCCGCGGCGGCTTCGGCTGCCGTCAGGGAGCCCTTGAACTTGTCCGGAGCGATGAGGATGCGCATGCGCTCCATCATGCCAGCAGGCAGAGGGAAAGCGCTTGCCCTACCGTAACACGGACGCGCTCTTGGGATGCTCCTAGCCTTCGCGCCACTCGTGGCTGGTGATGTGAGATCCCGCCTGCGGCCCCATCTGGAGCATGCCGCCGTCCACGGCCCACGCGGCGCCGGTAACGTAGCTGGACGCCGGCGAGGCCAGGAAGGCGATCACGGCGGCCACCTCCCTGGCATCCCCGGGCCGGCCCAGGGGTACTCCCGGCCGGTCCGTGGTGGTGGGGTCCTCATCCTCCTGGCCCGTCATCGGGGTGGCGATTTCACCGGGAGCCACGGTGTTGGCCGTGATCCCGTGACCTGCCAGCTCCAGGGCGAGCGTCTTCATGAGCCCGCCCAGCCCGTGTTTGGACGCGTCGTAGGCGGAGGACCCAACCCGGGGCTGGAACTCGTGGACACTGCTGACGGCGATCAGCCTCCCGCCCTTGCCCGCTTTGACCATGCGGCGCGCCGCGGCCTGCAGGCAGACGAACGCCCCGTTGAGGTTGGTGTCCAGGGTCTGCTTCCACTGCTCGATGTCCAGGTCCAGGAACTTGGTGCCCTCCCCCGTTCCCGCGTTGTTGACGAAGACATCCACGCCGCCCAGTTCTTCGGCCAGTTCATCGATGACGCCGGCCGCCGCCTTCAGGTCGGTGGTGTCCAGCTGTCGTACTGCCGCTTTGCGGCCGAGCGCCCTGACTTCCGCCGCAGTGCTTTCCGCCCCTGCCTTGTCCGAATGCCACGTGACGCCTACGTCCATGCCCTCCCTGGCCAGGGCAACGGCGGTGGCCTTGCCGATTCCGGAGTCTGATCCTGTGACGATGGCGGTTGAGGGCGCGAACTTGCTGGTGTCTTGCATCGGGCAGCCTTTCGGTAGGTCAGGGTGCTTGCATCGAAAAAGGGACGCGGTTCACGGCGGGGGCTGTGGCCCCGTGTGGCTGGTGCCGTGGGGTGGGATCAGGCAGGGCGGCGCAGTTCAGGCTCCTGCGGGTAGCCGCCCTCCCCTTCGTCGGGTTCGTCGGGGACAGCCATCAGCGGTACCGCGAACGTCACCGCCGGCCGGGCCTGGGGACCGTCCGCGGACTTGACCGTCAGGCTCCTGGTGCCCGGGGGCAGCGAGGGGGTGAAGACCTGCAAAACACGGGAACCGAGGACAGCCGAGTCCTTCAGTGTGTAGGTGGTGCCAAAGTGGTCCTGGAGGATGATGTTGGGTTGCGGGCCGCCCTCGGATGCCATCTGGATGTTGACCAGCAGCCCGGTGGTCCAGATTTCCACCGACAGGACGGTGAAGGCAGTGGATTCCGTGACGTGGCTTCCGTAGGTGGGCGGCAGCAGCAGGCCCCGAAGGGAGCCTGACGGGATGATTTCTCGCATTGTGGTTTCCTGGTGGTCTTGCGCCTGCGGTCGCCGAAGTGGCCCCGGATAAAGCTCCGGTGCCGCGGTGACGAGGGGGCGCGGGTGCGGCTTAGGCGTCTTCGCGGTTGGGGTTTTCCAGCCGGAAGAAGTTGGATTGCTGCCCGTCGCTGCGCTGTTCCTGATAGATGAAGTTCAGACGCCGGGAGTCGAAGGTTTCAAACCATTCCTCCCAGCTGACGTGGCGGATTTTGTCGTTCCCGCCACCGAAGTCGATCCGCAGTACGCCGAGGTGGTCGCCGTGCTCGGTGCCTTCCACTGTTGCCGGGACGCCGTTGCGCTCCTCGGCCCACTGCCGGATGACTTCGTGGTGCGTTGTTGCCAGGCTGCGGCCCTCGCGCTCGGGTTCGTCGTCCGGCGAGGTCACTTCCTGGGAGTAATCGAGGGACTTCGACGATTCCGGCCCGCGGCGGATCTTTCCTTCGTCCGGCCCGGCGCCCAGGTCGTCGCCGTCCCTGTCCGCGTCGCGCGTGTTGTTGCCCTTATCCTGCGCCATAGTGGCTGTCCTTTCCCCAATGGTCCCTAACTAGTAAGTCTACTTACCATGGAGCCTCCCGACCGGGCCCCGTGTCAAGGCCCCGGGCCGCATTCGGCGGCTAACCACAGGGTTGCAGCGGGGACTGCAGGCGTTATGTGCGGGGGCGGAGCACGGCAAAGTAGCCGGGCACCCGGCTCTGCCCCGCCACTCCGGTGGCAGGGTTGGTTTCGATCGCAACCTCCCCGTCCTCCAGCAGTTCCCAGGCCGCGGCCGGCAGGACCTTCGCCCGCTCCCCGGCCCCGAAACGGCCCGGCATGGGCAGTCCGCGGATTGCCCGCTCCAGCGGGGCGGGGATGCCCCGGGGGCTGGCCCCCAGATGCGAGACGTACTCCACCGGATTTCCCTGGAAGTTGGTCTCCGCCAGGAAGACCGTTCCGCGCTTGCCCGCAAGGAGCCTCAGGTTTTCCACCAAAGCTGCCTGGTCCGCCTCATCCAGGACATGGAGGACACCGCGGATGAAGACGTTGGCGCCGCCGTCGAAGCCCTTCTCCGCACCGGGCGCGGTCATATCGCGGACTTCAAAGCGGACGTTGGCCAGCCCTTCGGATTCCGCGCGGGCGCGGACCACCGCATGCTCCGAGATGTCCACCCCCACAACCTCCGGGAAGATCCCGGCGAGAGCACGGGTGAAGCTGCCGTGCCCGCAGCCGACGTCCACCACCGGCAGCCCGGTGTCCAGGTGGCGCAGGAGGACATCCTTGTAGCCGACGAATTCATTGTCCGTTCCGGAGTCCCACAGGACTTCTCCGCCCGGGCCCGTTGCCGTGATCCCGGCCCAGTACCTGTCCCATGCCAGTGGCCTGTCCTTGGGCGCGGAGCGGGAGAGGCGGACAAGCTTGGGGATGAGCAGGTACTTCCGCAGGGCGGACAGTACTGCTTTCGCTGGCGACGTCGCAGGGGAGGGCACCCGTCAAATATATGTCCCACACCCGGCCACTGCCGTCAGGCTGAGGCTGCGGGGTCGCCGTCCAGCGTCAGCCAGGCCATGGCTTCGGTGCGGGAGGTGAAGAAACGGGTGGGGCACGGCAGCTTGCTGACGCCGAGCACGAAGTTGGCCATCACCTTATCCACGGGCGAGGATCCCAGCAGGGCGATGCGTGATGCCTGGCAGGGCCGGCCGAACACGGCCCGGGCACCACGGCTCACCTTCTCCGTCGTCGCCATGTCCACGAGCATGGGGCGGCGGGTCTCGCCGCAGAGTTCGTTGACCCTGCGCATCGCGCTCTCCGCGTCCGCCTCGCTGATGGAGGCACCGCGGGGCCAATGCAGCTGGAGGACGCCGCCGCCGTCCAGGCGCAGGTCCGCTTTGGCATCTTCTGCCGGCTGGTCCGTCACTTTGCCCTCCTTGCGATTTTTCTGGAGCTGCCCGCCCCGCATCCCCCTACAATGTACTCAACTGGGAGGGAAGGGGTCATTGTGGCGGCTGACATGCCGTGTGACTTGGGCGTGCCGCGGACCGCCGTGGTGGCAGACCCCGACGCCGGGCGGCTGGCCCGGAACACTGCAGCCCTGCAGGACGCCGGCTTCCACGTGCTCCCCGCCGGGGACGCCGGAGCACTGGTCCAACTGCTGGCAGGAGGCCGGCCTGATGTGATCGTCGCGGACGCGCCGCTGCTCCCCGCCATTGATTCAGAGGCGCCCGTCCTGGTGATGGTGGACCTGGACAATCCTGCCGAAACGTCCGTCCGCCCCGCCGGAATCCATGACTGCATCACCAAACCGCCGGCCCCACGGGAGCTCGTACACCGCGCCTCGGCCCTGATCGACCTGGTGGCCCGCCGCACCGCGTCCCGCCAGGACGCCGAAGCCCTGCGCGAGCAACTGCGCCTGGTGTCCGCCGCCCTTCGGGCAACCAATGATCCGCAGGAGATTGCGGACCATGTGGTGGCCGGCTTCGGCACCACTTTCAAGGCCGACCATGTCCGGCTGGTCACCTTCGAGGACGAGCGGGTCCCGCGGATCAACGCCTCATGGGACAGCCCGGGGTTGGGACCGCTGCCAGACAGCGTCCTGCCGGACGAGGACGAGGCGCGCAGGACGGCCGACCTGCTGTGGGCGGGAGCCGAGACGCTCTCCTCCGAAGCCGGCGAAGCCGAGGAAGGCGAGCACGGTGGCCCCGCCCCCGCAGACGGCAGGACGACGACGGCCGGTGACGCGCCGTCGTCGGACCTTACCCCTGCGTTTTCGACCCTGGCGGTCCCCATGGGCGAAGGAAGTTCCTCGCTGGGCATCATCTGGATCACCCTGGCGGACCGGGCACGGAAGTGGTCCCGCGCGGAGCTGGGACTCATCCAGCACGTGGCCGGAAACGCCGCGCACGGGCTCATCCAAAGCCACCTGATCAGCAGCCAGCAGCAGGTGGTCAAGCAGCTCCAGCAGCTGGACAAGGCCAAGACCGATTTCCTCGCCACGGTCAACCATGAGCTCCGCACGCCGCTGACATCGATCATTGCCTACCTGGACATGATCCAGGAGAGCAGCGAGCAGCCTGTCTCCCCCGAGGTCCACCAGATGCTGGACATCGTGGTGCGGAACACCGAACGCCTCCGCACCCTGATCGAGGACATGCTCAGCGTTTCCCGCAACGGGCTCGATGACACCCTGATGCACCTCACCCCGGTCCGCCTGGGGCAGACCCTGGACATCGTGGCATCCGCGCTCCGGCCCCTGGCCCGGCAGCAGAACGTGACCATCGCTGTGGAACCGGTCCCGGAGGACCCGGAGATCCTCGCGGACGAGGTGCAGCTGCAGCAGGTGTTCACCAACCTGGTCTCGAACGCCATCAAGTTCACCCCCAGCGGCGGGCGGATCGAGGTGGGCAGCGAGTCGCATGCCGCCGAGGACGGCACCCGCTGGGCAACGGTGAGCGTCGCGGATACGGGGATCGGCATCTCGAGCGACGAAATCGACCATGTTTTCACCCGCTTCTACCGGGCGTCCAACGCCATGTCGGGAGCTATTCCGGGGACCGGGCTTGGCCTGGCGATCACCAAGGACATTGTGGCCCGCCACGGAGGCAAAATAGATGTGGCGTCCACGTTGGGCGCGGGCACCACCGTCACGGTCAGCCTCCCCCTGGACGCCGACCGCTCCCGGGCCAACTGAGCGGCCGCTGTCAGATTTTGAGCGAGGGAAGGAGGAACCCTGATGTTCGCCGACAATGATCCCCGGCTCTCCCAGCTGCTGGAAGGCATTGTCCGGCTGGCATCCGGCGACCTCAGCTCGCGGATCGAAGTGTCCCCGGCCCGTGACGAGCTGGATGCCATCATCATGGGCACCAACCTGCTGGCCGAAGACCTCCAGATCATCTACGAGGAGCTGGAGCAGCGCGTGCAGGTCCGCACCCAGCTCCTGCACGAGGCACACCTCGAAATGCAGAAGATGGCCATGCAGGACCCGCTCACGGGGCTGGCGAACAGGTCCGCCCTCATCGACGCCCTGAGGAACGCCCTCGAGGCCGCGGGCAGCCCCGGCGAGGGACCTGTCATTTTGCTCCTGGACCTGGACGCCTTCAAGTCCATCAACGACAGCATGGGCCACACAGCGGGCGACCAGGTCCTGATCACCGTGGGCGAACGGATCCGCGGAGCGGTGCGGGCCGCGGACGTGGTCGCGCGGCTGGGCGGCGACGAATTCGCAATCGTGATGCCTTCGGCCACCCCGGACCAGGCCACCGCTGTGGGGCACCGGATCCTTGCGGCACTCAAAGAGCCCATCGAACTGCCCGGCCGCAGCGTGCGCTGCGGTGCCAGCATCGGGTTGAGCGTGGGCGGTGGCGGGCAAACGCCCGAGGACATGCTGATGGAAGCCGACGTCGCCATGTACGCCTCCAAAGCCGAAGGCCAGAACCGGCTGCACCGCTTCGAGCCGGCACTGCTGCTGATGCGCCGGCTCCGCAGCCAGCTGGTGGACGACCTCCGCGCGGCCATCAAGAACGACGGGCTGATGCTGCACTACCAGCCGGTGGTGGAGCTCGCCACCGGCCGGGTTGAGGGCGTGGAGGCCCTGGTCCGCTGGAACCATCCCACCCGCGGGTTCATCATGCCCGACGAGTTCATACCGCTCGCCGAGGACGCCGGGCTGATTTCCGAACTCGGCCTCTGGGTGCTCCGCACGGCCGTGCACCAGCTCCGTGCCTGGATTGACGCGGCACTGGTGGACACCAGGTTCTCGGTCCGCATCAACATCTCGGCCACCGATTTGCAGAGCCTGCAGTTCATCGAGGACGTCCGGCAGGTGCTGAAGGAAACCGGCGTCAAACCCGAACAGGTGGTCCTGGAACTGACCGAGGTGGCGATCGTCAAGGGCAATGAGCTGGACCGCTATTCACTGGGCGGCCTCCGCGGCCTGGGCGTGGGCATCGAAATCGACGATTTCGGTACCGGTTACTCCTCCATAAGCTACCTGCGCCGCCTCCCGGTGGACCGGGTCAAGGTGGACCGCTCGCTGATCTCCGGGCTGGAGACCGATCCCAGCCAGCCGGCCTTGGTGGCGGCGGTGCTGCAGCTGGTCCGCGCCTGCGGGCTGGAAGCCGTGTGGGAAGGCGTGGAGACGGCGGAGCAGGCCGAGATCCTGCGCGGCCTGGGCTGCCTGAGCGCCCAGGGCTATTACTTCAGCCGGCCCCTTCCGCCGGAGCAGATTCCGGCCTTGTTGGCGGGACAGCAGGAAAGCGCTAACCAGTAACCAATAAACTACTGCGCTTTTGGTGCCGCCGATATACGATCAACGTGCGGTGTCTGGTTTTCCTGGCCGCGCAAGCTGGGGTGAACCGTATTCACCGGAGTTAAGGCGTTTAGAAATTGAACATTAATGGGCCACTGGGTCATTACTTCGTCAACTGGGGGCGTAGCTAATGTCGGTTCGTGTACAGGCATGGGGAATTATTGCCGCAGTCCTGGCGGACACTGATCCGTCCGGCGCGGCCGTCCGTCAACGCCTCAGCAACAGCCTCGACGAAAATCCCGGGGTCCCGGAGCGGGCCCTGCTGGAGTATCTGCTGGAAACTCGGCGCAGCGACGCCAACACCGCCGAAACGCCCGAAAGTGTACGGCAGATGCGGCTCACGCCGCCCGTGATGCCGCCAAAGCTCGCGGAAAAAGTCGATGCCATCCGCAGCATGTCACGGATCAGTGCGCTGCTCGAAAACCAGATGCTGATGACGGCATTTCAGCCCATTTACGGCCTCGCCGGCAAAACGGTGGTTGGCGTTGAAGCGCTGTCCCGCTTTGTCAGCGACGACGGCGCCGCCGCCGAGCTGTGGTTCGAGGAAGCGGCAGCGGTGGGCCTGGGTGCGAATTTGGAATTTTCCGCCCTCGGATCGGCGGCAGCAGCGGCCCGGGACCTTCCGCCGCACCTGTTCGTCTCCTTGAACATCAGCCCCACGTCCTGCCTGGACCCGCGGCTGCCCGAACTGTTCGAACACATCGACCTCCCCGCCAACAGGGTGGTGCTGGAGCTGACCGAGAGCATCGCGGACGAAGAGTACGCGCAGTTCATCGCGGCCATCAACCCGCTCCGTGACCAGGGCCTGCGGATCGCCGTCGACGATACGCATTCAGGCGCCGGGGCCCTGAGCCGGATGGTCCACCTGCGTCCCGACTTCCTGAAGGTGGGCCGGGACGTGATCGGCGGGGTGGACAACGACGGCATCCAGCGCGCCCTGGCCGCCTGCCTGGTGGATTTCACGCAGCAGATCGGCACCACCTTGGTTGCGGAAGGCATCGAAACAGTGGGGGAACTGAAGGTCCTCACCGAACTCGGAATCGACGCCGGCCAGGGCTACCTTTTGGGCCGGCCCTCGGTCCGGCCCAAAGACTGGGCTTCCTGGAACACCCGGCTGGACCCGGACGGGCTCAACCGGCAGCTGGTGGGCCCCGAGAAGACGGGCCGCAACCCCCAGGCGAACGACGCAACCTAAGCGGTTCCGCACACCAGCGGACCGGCCGGCCAACGCCCGCCGGTCCGCTTGTTTATTCTGTGCCTTTTACCCGTTCCGGGCGTCTACTCCTCGTGCCCCTGGTCGCCGCTCATCTGGTCCTCTGCCGGCGGCGTCTCTCCGGGAGGAACACCCCCGCCGGGCTCCAGCCCGGTGACGTTGCCTTCGGCGGGGTCCGGGTTGGGGGTGCGTGCCGGGTCCCGGCCGGCATCGGGGCCCGTGCCTGCCGCGTCCCCGGCTGCCCGGCCCTTGCCCGGCTGATCAGGGTTCGCGGGATCATTTTCCGGATGGTAGCTGCTCATCGTGCCTGTCCTTCCTGCCCGGCCGCGGTTCTTTGCCCCAGCTCTAGACTAATTGTAAGCATGCTGATAATTCTGGAAGGGTAGAGCGGGGCGGCAGCTGGGGCGCCCGGCACGCAATGTCAAGGAGGAGCAGTCATGGGAATCGGCGACAGCATCGGCAAGGCAGCAGAAAACGCCATGGAGGACCTGGCGGGAACGTCCAAGCCCACGGAGAAGCTGAACGTTCCGGACCCCACGGACCCTAACGACGACGTGGAGGTCCACTCCTCCATCAGTGAGGGATCCAACGCCATGGAGGCCGAGAAAGAGAAGGCACCCGGACTGAAGACCGGACCTGCACCCGGGCCGGTCTCGGAGAATCCCTTCGGTGGGGACACGGACGAGACGGACAATGACAGGGCGAACGACGACGGCGGACTGGCGGGCAGTGCCACAGCGCCGGGAGGCGCCGGCGGCCAGGGCGGCGTTTCCGGCGTGGCCGGCGGGCTGCCGGAGAGCGACCCGGACGAGCTTCGGGCCGATCCCACCGAGGGCGACCAGGACCCCTCAACCAGCACCGGACGCGGATAAGCGGCTAGGACGCTGGCGGGGGGGGGGGGGGGGGGGGGGGGGGGGGGGGGGGGGGGGGGGGGGGAGGGGGGGGGGGGGGGGGGGGGGGGGGGGGGGGGGGGGGGGGGGGGGGGGGAGGGGGGGGGGGGGGGGGGGGGGGGGGGGGGGGGGGGGGGGGGGGGGGG